>NZ_JAWOCL010000175.1:0-31460 GCF_046483825.1 Sodalinema sp. | reverse complement strand
TTGTAGAGGAACCCACCCCTAGCCCCTCCCAGGAGGGGAACCCACCCCTAGCCCCTCCCAGGAGGGGATTTTTCGCCCCTACAGCAAGGGATATAATCTGCCATAAATTTTTCTTATCACCTTGAACCTAAAAGACCCGATTTTTTTGCCCCACGATTATTAACAATTCACGTCGATAAAGGGTTCGATGGTTTTAACCACGGATTGGCTTAAACTTTCTAAATTGTAGCCTCCTTCTAAGCCAAACATGAGATGAGGGGTAATCTCTGAACACCATTGGCTGAGTTGACGATAATCCTCGGGTTGCAAGAACATCTGTGAAATTGAGTCGTTTTTTGTCCCGTCATAGCCCGCACTGATGATTAACAAGTCGGGGCGAAAATTACGGAGAAAGGGAATAACGTTATCCTGAAAAACCTGACGATAGGTGTCTGAGGTGGTGTTGGGGGGAAGGGGTAGATTTAAGACGTTTTGATAATAGCCGGTTTCCGAAGCAGAGCCGGTTCCGGGATAGTTGGGGGATTCATGGAGAGAACAGTAGGCCAGTTGGGGATGGGTTTCTAAAATTGCTTGAGTTCCGTTGCCATGATGTACGTCCCAATCTAAGACGGCCACTCGGTCAATTGCAAATTGTTTGAGGGCATAATAGGCGGCGATCGCCGCGTTGGAAAAAATACAAAATCCCATGCCGCGATCGCGTTCAGCATGATGTCCCGGTGGACGAGCGAGGACAAAACTCGGTTGTCCCTGATGAACCACTAAATCAACGGCATCCAACCAAGCACTGACGGCCAAAAGTGCCACATCATAGGAACTCGGCGAGACGGACGTATCCATATCGATGCGTCCGCCGCCACGACTGGCAATCCGTTTGATGGACTCAACATAGTCACGGGGATGGATTTGGGTGATGATATCGAGGAGTTCGGGGCGATCGCTCGGAAGTTGCCAATGGAGATGATCGGCCCAGGATTGGGATTTTAAGGCTTGAACGATGGCCCGCAGACGATCTGGGCGTTCTGGATGATAGGCTCCAGTTCGATGATCGAGGAAGGCCTCAGCGTAGAGAATAGGAAACATATCGCAATTGAAGGTTGAGCGTTCACGGTAACGAAACCGTTGTGGAGGTCTGATCTCATCGGTCGCTTGTTCGGGTCCTCAGGTTCAAGATAGAACGGGGCTGATCCGAGGGCGATCGCCCCCCATTTAACGACATCGATCAGATCGTTATTTTATCATTCTAGTTCCCCCCAGAGGCGGCGAGTTATTGACGTTAAAACCGGCTTCTATTTCAAGCCCCTAAAGCCTTAACTCTTTGGGGCGATAATTCTAATGAGAACCCGCAAGCTTTGACGCCGGCCGTAAACGATCCAGAGGCGATCGCATTATGTTAAAATACTAACCAGAATTGGCGCAAATTGCCTGCGTCATTGCCGTTAAAAAAAGTAACCCGCACGCAGCCGGTTGATGTCAACACAACCCTGCCCAACTGCGGTTTTAAGGGAGATTTTTACCGTATGACCATTGCCGAAGAACGGATCGTTCCCACGGATTTAGGGAACGAAATGTCTCGATCCTACCTCGAATACGCCATGAGCGTCATCGTCGGTCGAGCCTTACCCGATGCCCGAGATGGACTCAAACCCGTCCACCGGCGCATTCTCTATGCGATGCACGAACTGGGCCTGTATCACGATCGCCCCTTTCGTAAATGCGCTCGGGTGGTGGGGGAAGTCCTCGGGAAATACCACCCCCACGGAGACACCGCCGTCTATGATGCCCTAGTGCGGATGGCGCAACCGTTTTCGATGCGATCGCCCCTGATTGAAGGCCATGGTAACTTCGGCTCCGTGGACAACGATCCCCCAGCCGCCATGCGGTACACCGAAAGCCGCCTACAACGGTTCAGTAGCCTATCCCTACTGCAAGATATCGACTCCGACACCGTTGACTTTGCCGATAACTTCGATGGTTCGCAACAAGAACCCATCGTTCTCCCCGCCAGAGTCCCTCAACTTCTCGTGAATGGGTCCTCGGGAATTGCGGTCGGTATGGCCACCAACATTCCCCCTCATAACGTGGGGGAACTGATCGATGGCTTAGTGGCCTTAATTCATAATCCCGAATTAGGCGATCTCGATTTAATGCAATACATTCCGGGGCCAGATTTCCCCACCGGCGGCCAGATTCTAGGAACCAGTAGCATTCGCGATGCGTATACTAGCGGACGCGGTTCCATCACCATGCGCGGTGTCGCCAACATTGAAACCTTAGAACGGCGTGGCGCCCCCGATCGCGAAGCCGTCATTGTCACCGAGTTACCCTACCAAACCAATAAAGCGGCCTTAATCGAGAAAATTGCCGACTTGGTGAACGACAAAAAACTCGAAGGAATCTCCGACATTCGCGACGAGAGCGATCGCGACGGAATGCGGATTGTCATTGAACTTAAACGGGATGCCTATCCTCGGGTGGTTCTGAACAATCTCTACAAACAAACCCCCATCCAAAACAACTTTGGGGCCAATATGTTGGCCCTCGTCGATGGCGAACCGCAACTGTTGTCCTTACGTCGCTTCCTGCAAGTTTTCCTCGACTTCCGCATTGAAACCATCGCCCGGCGTACCCGCTACGAATTGCGAAAAGCCCAAGAACGGGATCATCTCTTGCAGGGGTTACTCATCGCCCTCCAACATCTCGATGGCGTGATTCGTCTGATTCGTCAGTCCCCCGACAGTGCCTCAGCCAAAACCCAACTCATCCAAGATTACAACCTTTCGGACTATCAAGCCGATGCCATTCTTCAGATGCAGTTGCGGCGTTTAACGGCCTTAGAAGCCGATAAAATCCAACAGGAACATGAGGCACTTCAAGAAACCATTGCCGATTTAGAAGATATCTTGGCACGGCGGGAACGGGTCTTAGAAATCATTGAAAGCGAACTTCTCGAACTCAAAGAAATCTTCGCCAGTCCCCGCCGCACCGAAATCCTCAGAGATGAAGGGGACCTCGATGACACCGATTTAATTGCCAACGAACAGGCCTTGATTTTGGTGACGGAACAGGGCTACATCAAACGGATGCCCGTCAACACCTTTGAAGCCCAAAACCGGGCCACTCGTGGCAAATCGGGAACGAAGATGAAAGAGGATGATGGTATTGCCCATTTCCTGACCTGTTGCGACCATGACCAGATCCTCTTTTTTAGCGATCGCGGCGTTGTTTATAGCGTCAAAGCCTATCAAATTCCCACCGGTTCACGAACCTCGCGGGGGATGCCCATCGTACAACTGTTGCCCATTCCTCGGGATGAAAAAATCACCTCCGTGGTTCCCGTCAGCGAGTTTAGCGATGACAATTATCTAATCATGCTAACTCGGGGCGGCAACATCAAAAAAACCGCACTCTCCGCCTTTGCCAACATTCGCGCCAATGGCCTCATTGCCATTTCCCTCAGTGAAGGCGACGAGTTGCGCTGGGTGCGTCTGGCTCGGGCCGAAGATAGTATTATTATCGGCTCTCGCTTGGGCATGGCCATTCACTTCAAAGCCGATCACGAGCAACTGCGGCCCCTGGGTCGAGCCACTCGCGGCGTTAAGTCGATGAACCTACGGGATGATGACACCCTCATTAGTATGGATGTCTTGCCCAGTAGCGTCGTCGAAACCCTAGAAGATACTGATGACAGCGAGGTCGATGACGCGGCCGAAAGTGACCTCAATGGCGATGAAAGCGATGAGGCTACCTCAACCGGTGAGGGACCCTGGGTGTTAATCGTCACCACCGGCGGCTATGGGAAACGGGTTCCCGTGTCTCAGTTCCGCCTACAACGTCGGGCCGGGAAAGGGACGATTTCGACGAAGTTTAAGTCTCATCTCAAAGACGATAGCGTGGTCGGCTTGATTGTCGTCAACGAAGACGATGAACTGATGATGGTGACCATGCGGGGGATTATTATCCGCCAAGCTGCCAGCGCCATCACGCCTCAATCCCGCTCTGCCACTGGGATTCGTGTGCAACGTCTCGACAAAGACGATGCGATCGCCGCCGTGGCGATCGTACCTCCGGCTGCTGAAGATAGTGAGTTAGACGACGAGTTAACCGAAGAGTAACCCTGACCAACTCCCGATTCGGGCGACCAGAAGAGGGCGACCTTTGTGGTCGCCCTTACCGTCGAGCCGCTGGCGCATCTTGTTGCAGGACATCTTCAAAAGAGGTTCCCTCCGCCGCCAGCACAAATAGAGTCGTCGGTAGTCCCGCCGCCATAGTTTGCAAGCGTCCATAATAGTCCGCAAAGGCATCCATATCCTCACCGGGTTTCGCCACCCCTAAACAGACCAAATCCGCATTCGCTGAGGATTCTTGCAAAATCTCAGGAAAGGGACGACCTTCGGCTAAAATCACTTGGCTGGTGGCGCCAATGCGTAACTGTTGGGCCACTCGTTCTAAGTTCTGACGCGCCGCTTGGGCCGCCATTTCATTGGGAACCACTAATTTCAGCGAAATCTCAGCCCCCCGCCATTGACTACTGGTTCGCAACAAATAGGCTAATAGCAGCATCAAGCCGCCATTGGCTTGTAACCCTCCCCACCAGACATCAATACGACGGCGCTGGCCAAACTCCTGTTCAGGATTTTCGCGAAAAATAATGATGCTACGACGAGATTGATAGAGTTTGGCAATCAAGCGACAATAATCTGCCCGTAAATGCTCCTGTTCGCTGTCTCCCAGGAGAATCGTATTCGGAACCAACGGGCCAATCCCATAGGCTTCGACGAGTCGTTCGGCCCCCACAAAGGGATCGGGAGCGGTCACTAGGCGCACCAGAGCCTGAACCCCTCGTTTTTCGAGATACTCACGAATCTTTGTCTCCAGGGCCGCCTGTTGTCCCATATCTCGGGACCCACTCGGGAGAATACTGGAAATGGTGACCATACCTCGGTTATGGGTCAGGGCTGTGGCTAATTCCACCAAGGCCCAACGACGCATGGGGGCGCCGGATAAGACCAGCATATGAGGTCGCCAGTTTTTGGTGTCTGTGTCATCTCCCATGCTGAGAATGGCCATACGGGCTAGTTCGACCCATAAGCCGCGACGGACATCGCCCCAGGCCGATTGTAGTTCCCGGCGTTCGAGCCAGAGATAGACACTGAGAACGAAAATCGCGGCCACCACCGCTGCGACGGGGTTAATGAGCAGCATCACCCAGAGACAGCCGATCGCCCCCAAGGCGGAGAAATACCAGGGAACGCCAAAGGTGGGACGAAACGAGGGACTTTCTAGGAAGCCTTCAAGGCCAGCGGCCACGTTCAACACCAGATAGGTACTGAGGAAGAACATGGTTAAGACGGGGGCGATTAGGTTGAGATCCCCCAGGCTGACGGCGGCCAAGGCCACCCCGAGGGTGAGGAAGGTTCCCAGGCGGGGTTCGTCATTGTCGCCTCGTCCTTGGCCTAGCCAACGCAGCACGGGAGGTAAGACGCCATCTCGGGCTAGGGCTTGCAGAACGCGGGGTGCGCCGAGAATACTGCCGAGGGCGCTGGAGAGGGTGGCCCCCCAAACGCCGAGCAGAATCGCATCGCCCCAAATGGCGATATCCCGCATGACGAGGGGATTCTCGGTTAGGGCGGTATAGTCGGCTCGGGTCGCCAGGAACAGGGGTAACACCATGTAAATGATGTATCCCGCGCCAACGGCGGCTAGGGTTCCTCTGGGGATGGATTTGGAGGGGTCTTTGAGGTCGCCGGACATATTGACCCCTGCCATGATGCCGGTGACGGCGGGGAAGAAGACGGCAAAGACGACCCAGAAGGGTTCGCCAACCCGCCCGGAGACGTTCCACATACCGATGTCGCTTTCGGCGATGGGGCTACCGAAAGCAAGGGACAGGAGGGACAGGGCGATCGCCGCCATGATGAAGTATTGGGCGCGGATGGCTAAATCCGCTGACTGAATGGCGAGTCCGGCAACAACCAGGGTGGTGATGAGGGCGATGGGGGTTTGATAGTCTGCCAGTACCGGAAAGCTATTACTTAAACTTTCAGCGAAGCCTAGGGTGTAGAGGGCGACGGAGAAGGCTTGGGCGAAATAGAGGGGAATCCCGACGGCCCCTCCGGTTTCGATGCCGAGGGAGCGACTAATCATGTAGTATGCGCCCCCCACTCGCACGACGCGATCGGTGGCAATGGCGGAGATGGAAAGGCTCGTCAGCAGCGTGATTGAGGTGGCTAGGGTGACGATGACTAGGCTACCGAGCCAGCCGACGTTAGCGACCACCCAGCCGAAGCGAAGGTACATAATCACCCCCAAGATGGTGAGAATTGAGGGGGTAAAGACGCCGCCAAATGTGCCGAGACCTTTGGCTGAGTCATCGTCAGGGGGCGGGTTTGAGTTCGAGGATTGCTGCCAGGGAAAGCGCACTATAAAAACAACGAGGTTAAGTTGCCTTTGCCATATTAAGCCAATTTCTCCAATTTGGAGCCGTTGCAATTCTTATCATTCTGGGAATCTTTCCCCAAAGATTCCACAAGGTTTCCACAACTTCTCAGGGGGTTTTCCACAGGTTGTTGAGGGTTTTCCACAGGCGATCGCCGACCTTGGGGACGACTGGGCAAGGTTGGGGATTTCTGGGAGGGGGCGGCTTGGCACTCAGAATCCGGGACTCAATGTAACGTTAAGTTACAAAAACAAGGCTCAAACCCTTATTCTCTCGTGAAGCCCCTGGGTCGAAAAGAGAAAAGTTCATCTTTCGCAACATTGACAAGCCCACCCCTGATCAGACCACAATGATGCGACGGGTCAAGGTTGCCTCAACAGATCACCCCCCAACCTTCCCCATCCCCTACAAGCCGGAGGCCGTTATGAATACTAGCGTCAGCATACTCGCAGAAATCCCTGAAGACCTACATCAATCGCTCAAGAGTTATCTCGATAGTCATCCTGATTGGGATCAAGACCGCATCTTTGCGGCGGCGTTATCTCTGTTTTTGCTGCAAAATGGCGACAGCAGCACGCCGGAAGCGTCTCAAAATTACCGCCGGGCGGCCCGTGTGTATTTGGAAACTCTGTTTCAAAATCCCGATTAACGGAGAATAAAGCACCAGGACATCGCTTGATAGCTGGGGTTTGATAGATCCTTCAAGTTTGATGTTTAGTCTTAATGTTTGGTCTTAATGTTTGGATAGAAAAAAGGCGGGTTATGCCCGCCTTTTGCTTAGGGAAATCGATTCAAGAACTTCCCTGTCTTATTCGGTTGTCGCTGGTTTTGCCTCTACGCGGGCTTCGCTTGACTATCGTTTTTGTTCTGGAGGAGGCGAATCACAGAGCTTTTTTCTAGGAGTCCTAGAACGATTCCGTTTTCCCCAATAACAGGAAGTTCGGAGAGTTTTTGGTTTTCGAGCAGGGTGACGACTTCGAGCAAGGATTGGTTGGATTCGACGGTTTGCACATCGACGCTTTCCATCAACTCAGAGACTTGGACATCATTCCAGTCAGAGGTGGGAACTTGACGCATGGCTTCGACGGATAGGGCGCCGATGAGTTTCTGGTTCTCGTCGGTGACGAGGTATTTGCGCCAGTTGCGACGACCGATGACGTAGTTGTTGGCGAACTCTCGCAGGGAGAGGTTGGCGGGAATGACGGGACTATCAGGAGTGACAGCATCGCCAGCGGTTAGGCCATCGAGTTTTTCTTGGATTTGTGCCGATTGGGCGGAGGTTCCGGCGTTTTGCAGGAGGAACCAGCCAATGAGGACGTTCCAGAAGTTGAAGCCGGCGTTGAAGAAGATGGGAATGACACCCGAGGCGATCGCCAACCAACCAATGACTTGGCCGACGCGGCTGGCAATCACGGTTCCTTTATAGGGGTTCCCGGTGACTTTCCAGACGGCTGATTTCAGGATGTTACCGCCGTCGAGGGGGAGTCCGGGAATCAGGTTGAACAGGGCCAAAATCAGGTTAATCGTGGCCAACAATCCCAGAATCGCCGCTAAGGGGGCTGAGAGGGGGACGGTTTGCACGATCGCCGTGAACAGACCGAACAGACCTAGACTGACCAAGGGACCGGCGATGGCGACCCAGAACGACTCTCCGGGAGTCTCGGACTCTCGCCCTAAGCTGGCTAAGCCACCAAAGAGAAACAGGGTGATGGATTTGACTTCAATCCCTTGGCTTTGGGCGACGAAGCTATGGCCCAATTCATGGGCAAGGACGGAGGAAAATAGCAGCAGGGCCGCCACTAATCCTAAAATCCAGGGCAGAATGACACCGAGTTCTGGAAATTGACTGGCGAGTCCGCCGCCGTAGCTGAAGGTCACGAGGGCTAGGACGAGGAACCAGGATGCGTTGAGATAGAAGGGGATTCCGAAAAGGTTTCCGACGCGGAACGAGCCGTTCATAGAGGGGTCTCCTGAATGCAACTGGGGTAGAGCGAGACTCGAACCGTCGAAACATACTGTCGAAATACAAGGAACGTTATGGGGGACGTTCGCCAGTCGAGCAAAGGATGATTACTGTCGGGCTTGTGGCGATGAATGGTGCTACAAACCGGGTTTGACGAGCCGAGTCGCTGTGAACTTGTTTCTATTGTAACGTTTTGTTAAATTGCGATCGCCCTTAAGGGGTCGCGTTGCCCGCCCCTAACAGTACGGTCTTTCACACTGTTGACGCCAACTGTCGATGCACACCGTTGATCGGTTGAGCGGGGGAGAATGTCAATAGGGTATCTCTAGGGTGTCTCTAGGGTATCTCTATCGATTCGATGTCCATATTCTACGGGGCGATCGCTCTAAACCACATCCTCCGAGGGACAGAACTGGTAAAATACGGTTTCATTCCGCAGAATGGGTCGAAATCCCTCAAAGGAGCTAGTTAAGGTTTCACTGGCTCCCAAGACCAAATATCCTTGGGGTTTAATCACTTCTGCCACCTGATGCAATAAATGGGTTCGCTCAGGAACCTCAAAATAAATCAAGAGATTTCGCAACAACACCACATCCATTTTTGGCAGAGGTGGAAGCGGTTGACGCAAATCAATGCGGCGAAACTGAACCATGAGGCGAATTTCATCACAGACCACCCAATCATTGCCCTGGCGACGAAAGTAACGTTCTCGTAAACGTGGGGGAAGACGGCGTTTGACTTCTAAGTCACTATAGATCCCGGAGCGAGCTTGACGTAGTACGTCGTCGGAGATGTCGCTGGCGAGGATTTGTAGAGTCCAATGATGAACCATCAGCGGAAAGGCATCATAGAGCAGTATGGCCAGGCTGTAGGCTTCTTGACCCCGAGAACAGGCCGCTGACCAGATGTTGAGTTGTCGTTGTTGGTAGTGACGACGCAGCAGTTCAGGAAAAATTTGTTTACGGAGGCCCTCAAAAACTTGAAAATCACGGAAAAACGAGGTTTCAGAGGGAATCTGGGACATCCGATTCATTAAAGTCATACTCAGACGGTGGGTTCAGTCGCGGTAGAGTCTCCCTGATCGGCGTACCATAGGTGAACCATGCCGTCGCTAGGGCCACGGTCAAGGCTGGAACCCACCACAAATTTAACACCCCAGCCCAGAGCCAAAACCGCAGCCGCAGTCGCCACAGGACTCCCCAATGTTGACGATTGTTGAGGGCTGGGTGACGTTTGGCACTATACCAATGTTGTTTACGGTGAACTCGACCATGACAGCGGCGACAGAGGGGAACGACATCCCAGCCGGGGACTTCTCGCCCGGCTATTTTGCCTCGGATGTCTCGATAGCGTAGGTGATGGACGGCTTCGGCTTTGTGGAAGGGGTTGAGGATACAGCGGTTGCGGCTAAAACGGCGGGTTCGTGTGGCAATGGTATGCCAGTTGCCACGGTAGCGGTTTTTGAAGGACTTTTGACGAGAGGCAGACATGAACGCAGAACGGATAGGTTGGGGATATCTTCCTAATAGTTAATCACTGTTGGCTCTCTTTTGTACAAGTCTTGGTTTCGGGTTTCGGGAAGACTCCTGCTGGTTAGAAGCGGGACTTAAGGAGTTGGCAAGATCGATGGTTTCTGGCTTACGACTGGGTATTCGGGTTTTTGGATTGTAATTTTTGTACAGTTTAATACCATTTTTCGAAATGCTTGCTAGACATCTGACACCGAGTAGGGCGAACGGCCGTCCCCTCCTGGGAGGGGTTGTGGGTTCCCCTATGGACATCTACGGCACGACTCCTGAAAATTGGTATGATGTCTTTTTTATGTCTTGTTTTAGTAATTATTAAAAAGTAAGGTTTATCTCTGAGGTTAATTTATTGAGTTCACCGTCAATATTATCAAGAAATTGTCAAGAAATTGTCAAGAAAATATAAGAAGGGGTTAAGGTGGGGGTATTCGTTTTATTGGCGTGCTAGACTGCTAGTAGGCTGGCGTTTGACCTTTATCTTTTAAGTCCAATGGATGTTCAACTAGACTTCTCAGATGTTACAGATTTGGCGGCGATTGGGACTCAATATGCCAGCCAGGGGTTGACTTTTTCTGACAATGCGATCGCCCTGTGGAGCCGTGAGAGCGGAGGACGAGGGAACTTCGCGGCGGCGGGAGGGCGCACCCTCATGACTTATAGCGGCGATGAGGCGATTCAGGTGGGGATTGCTGAGACTCTGCCGGCGATCGTTGCTGGACAACTGACGCTACGTTATACCTCTCCTCACCTAGACCATACGATTCAAGTTCTCGATGGGACTGGAGCGGTTATTGATAGTTTTGTTTTGCCAAAAACATCCCCCAATCTAGGTGTTGGCGGTGAGTTTGATCGCTTCCAAACCGTGACGGTTGAGTTTAACGGTGATGGGCGATCGCTGGCGATCGGCAGTTTCGCCAATCAGTTGGGAATTGACAGCTTTGACTTAAATCTGACCTTTGCAGAACCCGAACCTGAGCCGGAACCCGAACCTGAGCCGGAACCCGAACCTGAACCCGAACCTGAACCGGAACCCGAACCTGAACCGGAACCCGAACCCGAGCCGGAACCCGAACCCGAACCCGAGCCGGAACCCGAACCCGAGCCGGAACCCGAACCCGAACCCGAGCCGGAACCCGAACCTGAACCGGAACCCGAACCCGAGCCGGAACCCGAACCCGAGCCGGAACCCGAACCTGAGCCGGAACCCGAACCTGAGCCGGAACCTGAGCCGGAACCCGAACCTGAGCCAGTCAATCCCATCGCCGAAAACGACACCCTCACCTCTGACACCATCATTGGAACCGCCGGCGATGATACCCTCCGCTATAACTTTGGAAACCGTATTTTACTCAATGTTGAGGATTTGCTCGTCAATGACAGTGACCCCGAAGGAGGAGAACTCTCCATCCTCAGTTTTGAAGGGGGTGTTAATGGTGCGGTTTCCCAGGATGGCGATGAACTTATTTTCGTTGCCGATGATATCTTTGAAGAATTGGGTTCAGGACAATTTAACTACACCCTTGTCAGTGAAAGTGGCGGAACAGCGAGTGCTACGGCAAGCGTTCTCAGAACTCAACCGCAAGTGATTGATGGTCGCGGGGGAAATAATACTCTGATTCTCGATCAACAAGTTGCCGTTGATTTGGGTCAAGCGGGAGACCAAACCATCACGGATACAATTAGCGTTTTAGGCTTTAACAATGTCTTTGGCTCTCCAGACCTTGATACCCTGATTGGTAATCAGAATCCGAACCAACTATTCGGCAATGACGGTGATGATTTGCTCGTCGGCATTGACGGCGATAATACTCTCGTGGGGGGTGGGGGTACTAATACGCTCCGAGGGGGAAATGGTAACGACCTGATTATTGCTGGCCCTCAAGATATCGTCAGCGGTGGCAATGGTATTGATACCTTGATTATTGAGAGCGATGAAAATCTGTTTGTCACAATTGCGGGTGGGGTGGAAGTCCTGATTACTGGCAACGGGGATAATTTCATAGAAGGAAGCCCAGAAACAGACACCCTGATTTCAACGGGGGGTGATAACACGCTCTTTGGTAACGGCGGTGGCGACTTCTTCTTAGGCGGTCCAGGGGGCGATCTGATTGTTGGTGGTAGTGGTGCGGATAGTTTAGTGTTCAATAACCCCGGAGATGGGGTCGACAGGTTAAATAGTTCGTTTGAGAGTCAGGATGTGATTTTGGTTTCGGCTGCTGGCTTTGGCGGCGGTTTGACTCCTGGGGTGCTGCCCTCTGAGCAATTTACCTCTGGCGGCAGTGCTTCAACCCCAGAGCATCGGTTTATCTTCGAGCCGATCACCACCATCAACGGTGTTCTCTATTATGATCCTGACGGAAATGGCCCGCAACCGCAGGTCAGCATCCTCAACCTAAATGATGTGATTACCTCCGATATTAATGCGAGTTCAATTATCGTCTTCTAGTTGTCTGAGGCTGGGGGGTCAGGAAATGGGTCGGAAGGGGTTTGAGGTCGCATCTGTTGGTAGGCCACCCAGAAGACCCCCCCGCCCAAGAGAATTGTTAGAACAATCCCCAAAACGGTTTGCAGGGTGGCGTTGGGACGGCGGCGACGGCGAGCGGCTGCACCGGCAACGTCGGTGGCTTGGTCATATAACAAGGCTTTAGAGGCTTCGGAGAATTCGGACTCTAGGGGATCTTCGGGGGCCTCGGAATCGCTGTCAAAGGAGTCTAGGGGTTTAGGGGGGGGAGGGGAGACGCGACAGAGCATCATCACCACGGAGGTGTTGTCATGACCGTTCTGTTCGTTGGCCAGTTGAATCCAGGCCTGAACCGCCTCGTCTAAGGTACAGTCTCCGGCTAAGACGGCTGGGGCGACCTGTTGCCAGGATTTTTCAACCCAATCTTGGTCGCTGAGACCATCGGAACAAAGGAGTAAAATTCCATCTTCTTCGATGACAAATCGCTGGATTGACGGTTGTAGGAATTCACTATCTCGTGTTCCTAGGGCTTGGGTGAGCGCCCCAGCATCTAGGCGTTGTTGGGCTTCTCGGTAGAAACTGCGGCCAAATTCGACCTCTCGATGGGCCACGTCATCGTCAACGCTGAGTTGTTGGCAATAGTGGGGGGTGAGCCAGTAGGCGCGACTGTCGCCGATGTTGACGAGATACAATTCATGACTGTTGGCGCGGACGACACCGGCGTCGTTGCGCAGGCTTTGACCGAGTTGCCAGCCGAGGACGAGGGTGGTTCCCATGCGTTGCCGGGCTTGTCGCTCTTGGCTATCGTTTTGATGGGCAATGGTGTTGTTGGCGACGCGCACGATCGCCGCGAGTTGTTCGCGAACGAGTTTGGGGGGGAGAAGTTGGCGGTCTTGCTGGATGGATGTCCAGAGCTGGCGAACTTGTAGGGTTAGGGTGCGCACGGCGGTCTGGCTGGCCACTTCGCCGCCATCGTGACCGCCGACGCCGTCACAGAGAATGGCTAAATCCCGAATGTAGCGATCGCGGTGGTTGAGGTCGGTGAGGGTGGGATAACAGGCATCTTCGTTGTGCGATCGCAGAGGACCGGGATCGCTGGCCCCGCTAATTTCTAGGGATAAGGGCCGTTCTGCGGCCAGTTCGAGGAGGAGTTGATTGAGGCTTGCTTCGATGTGGGTTAGTGGTTCGCCTTCACGCATCCGCTGACACAGTTGGCTCAGGGGTTGGGCTACGATCGCCGAGGAGGAACTAATCCAGTTGGCCCAGTGATAGCCGAGGTCGGTCAGTTGATGGCCGGTGTTGCCGCTGTGGAGTTGCAACAGCCACAGTCGCCAACCTTGAACTCGCAAGTTTTCGGGGTTGAGGAGACTGGCGGCGACTCCTTGTTCGTCGAGGATGGGCCACAGTTGCAGACTTTGCCAGAGCCAATAGACTTGACGGACGGCGGGGGCGGTTGACCAAGCCTCTCGCAGGCTGGGATAGAGCTGTCCGTCGGGGCTGATGGGGGCGTTGTCTAAGAGGAGTATTTCGCGGTCTGGCTGGCTCTCTGAGGCGGCTTGTCTGTAAATTCCGTAAATTTGGGGTACATGGAGCCGCTGACGCACTAGGCGCAGATAGGGGAGATGGGTGAGGGTAATGTCTTCGGGGAAGTCGGGGGCGCGATCGGAGTGGCGATCGCACCAGATTTGGGGACCGATGACGTCGTAGCGATCGCCGAGGGTCTCTCCTACGGGAATTTGAGCAGCGAACTCTCCCACGGCCCAGAGGTACTGGGGTGGGGGGCGATCGGGGGGGTCAATGCGGTTAACAAATTCGCGAAACAGCACGGCTGTCTATCCTATGATGAGGCTGAAATGGAGGCGTTCGGGGTAATGAGTCTGCTGATGAATCAGTTTCAGTATAGAGCCTGTCTCGCTGCAAACGACAGGTTCCCAACATGAGCGCTAACATTAGCGAGGGCAAAACTTCCCAGTCTTAAATTCCTTGCCTATGATAGAGGGGGATGGCGGTTCCGTTCTTCCTCCCTTGTTCGATCATGACCTGATCTATAGATTCACCTAATATCGATGGACACGTTTACCTTACTCTGGCTTGGACTCGGGGTGCTATTTTGCCTGATGGAGTTGTTTCTACCGACGGCGTTTGTGGAACTGGCGATGGGGCTGGCTTCGTTTGCTGTGGCGTTACTGTCTTTGGTTATTCCAAAGTTACCGATTCAGATTTTCTTCTGGATGGTCTTCGCTTTGGTGTTCCTATTTTCCCTGAAACGGTTTGTTCCTAAAAAGGATTCCTATCTTTTGGCTGAAGCCACGGAAGCGCAAACCTTAACGAGTATTGAGCCGGGCAAGACGGGGCGTGTCCTCTTTGAAGGGAATTCTTGGCAAGCTCGTTGTGAGGGAGATTTTTCGATTCCGGCAGACTCGAAAGCTCTCGTGGTCGGCCGTCAAGGAAATACGCTTCTGGTGTTACCTGAAGATTTTCAGAACCAAACTTAAGTCTGTTTATTGTTCAGGATTTACCGCTGGTCAATACTCAGGTGTAAGGGGTTTTGGGACATCGTTTAGAGTACAAGTTAGAAAACACGTTAGGAGACAGTTATGGAAGCTTTATGGACATTTATTATTGTGGTTGTTTTGGGCGGATCAGTCGCAAATAGCTCCGTCAAGATTGTCAATCAAGGAAATGAGGTTTTGGTTGAAAGGTTAGGGAAATATAGTGGTAAGAAGCTTGGACCGGGCTTGAATTTTATCATCCCTTTTCTGGACAAGGTTGTGTTTAAGGAAACGATTCGAGAGAAAGTTCTCGATATTCCGGCTCAACCTTGCATCACCTGCGACAACGTGGCGATTTCCGTCGATGCGGTGGTCTATTGGCGCATTATGGACATGGAGAAAGCCTATTATAAGGTTGAGGATTTGCGAAATGCGATGCAGAATTTGGTGTTAACTCAGATTCGCTCGGAAATGGGGAAACTGGAGTTGGACCAAACTTTCACGGCGCGGTCAGAAATCAATGAATTGCTGTTGCGGGAGTTGGATATTTCCACGGATCCCTGGGGGGTGAAGGTGACGCGGGTGGAACTGCGGGATATTATCCCCTCGAAGGCGGTTCAGGATTCGATGGAGTTACAGATGTCGGCGGAACGGCGCAAACGGGCGGCGGTGTTGACCTCGGAAGGGGAACGGGAGTCGGCGGTGAACTCGGCTCGAGGACGAGCGGAGGCGCAAGTGTTGGAGGCTGAAGCCAGTCAGCGGGCGGAAATTTTGCGGGCTGAGGCGGAAAAACAGGCGATTTTGCTTAAGGCTGAGGCGCACCGTCAGGAACGGGTGTTGAAGGCTCAAGCGACGGCTGAGGCGATGCAGACGTTGGCGAAGACGTTAAAGGTGCATCCGAAAATGGCGGAGTCGCTTCAGTTTTTGCTGGCGCAACAGTATCTGGAAATGGGGGCTGAGATTGGGACGAGTGAAAGTAGTAAGGTGATGTTTATGGACCCTCGTAGTATTCCGGCGACGCTGGAGGGGATGAAGTCGATTTTGAGTCAGGAGGAGTTGGAGGCTGAAGAGTTGACTATTGATAATTGATGATTAGCAATTAACAAAACCGGGAGATCATTTGATCTCCCGGTTTTGTTGTTTATGATTTAAAAGATGGCGTGGATTGATGGATGTGATTACATCAAGCCGATTTGAGAAAGAATCCCTTGTCCGGTCAGAACTTCGGTGGCGATTCCGATGACGAAGCCAAGCATGGCTAGGCGACCGTTCCAGGTTTCTGCGAATTGGGTGAAGCCGAGTTTGCTTTGTTGGTTTTCCATGATAGGTATCTCCTTGAGTGAGGTTAGCAGTTAAACGGAATATCGGTGTTTGAGGCGATTACATTAAACCGATTTGAGAGAGAATCCCTTGTCCGGTCAGAACTTCGGTGGCGATTCCGATGACGAAACCTAGCATGGCTAGGCGACCGTTCCAGGTTTCTGCGAATTGAGTAAAGCCGAGTTTCGTGTCTTGGTTTTCCATGATGAGTATCTCCTTGCCTTGGCTGCTTCTTTTCAAAAGTTAACACAACTAGCGAGGAGTTGCAACGTTTTATTAAAAAAAGTTGACAACAAGGTGATGTATTATACAAATCTTTGTTGTCAAGTCAAGATGATAGAGAAAAAACCGTCCTTAGGTAGAGGTTTTGGGGGTCGGTTGGTGGAGTTTAGGTGGCGATCGCCCCAAACTGGACGCCTCGCCGTTGTAGCCACTGACGATAGGCGATGGAGGCGCGATCGCTCGGGAGATGTCCCTCTTGGGAGAGAGTGAGGGGGAGGCGTTTGGGGTGTTGGGACTCGACGATGGGAATATCTTGGCGGACGACGCGATCTTGGAAGCCATGCAGTTCGGCTTGGGGAATGTCTGAACCGTAGTTCATGGCGATCCACATCCAACCGATGGCCAGTTCGGGTTCTAGGGGACAGATGGCGAAGAAGATGGTGAGGCGGCGATCGCCTGAGAGTTTCTCGAACCAGGCGCTGAGGGGGGTCGGCGCGTGATAGTTATAGGTGACCGTGGCCCCTTCGGCGGTTCCGTCGGGGTTGGGTTGCCAAATTTGCACATCTTTAATAGATAATCCCTGGTCATCCCAGTGAACTTGATATTCGGGAACGTCCGTGTGGCTGCGATCGCCGAGTAGGCCATCGTGAACAAAGGGGAAGTGGGAGACATCGAGGAAGTTTTCCATCACCCGCAGGGGACTTGAGCGAACGCGATAGGCGCCACAGAGGAATTTACGATAGTTGAGGTCACTCCATTGGGGGAAAACGGGAATATGTCTCGGATCGGCTTCAGGATTGAGGGATAGCCAGACTAAGCCATAGCGAAGTTCGGCGGGATAGGCGCCAAGAGAGAGTTGGGGGGAGGGGGTCCAACCCGGTACAGCGGGAACCTCAACACAGGTTCCTTGGCTATTGAAGACGAGTCCATGATAGGGACAGCGCAGTCCTCCGTCTTCGATGGTTCCTCCGGAGAGACGAGCGCCACGATGGGGACAGCGATCGTCCCAGGCCAGGATGCGATCGCCGCAACGCCAGATCACGAAGTCCCGTTCGAGGAGTTTAACGGAACGGACTGTGCCGGGTTCGATGGCTTCGGCGACGGGATGCCAATCTCGATGAAGCATGATAATGGAAGCGATAGGTTAGGTCAATGCTGATCATCATAAACGGTTGAGTCGAAGCGGTTAGAGGGATATCGGTTAAGGCAATGGTGTAGAGGGTTGGCCGATGATTCATGGTTTAAAATCGAGTTGCGGCCTGTAAAATATCCAAGTTGGCTTGGGTATCATCTGGCTTTACTCAATTAACCGTTAAGATAATAACGTTAAACCAAATCTAGTCATGACTACGACTCTCACTCAACTCTCTTGTTTTGATATCGCCGAGTACTTTATTGCTTTAGCCAATGAGAAAGGCTCGTTCTTAAGCAACTTAAAACTACAAAAATTGGTTTATTATGCTCAAGCGTGGCATTTGGCGCTGTATGGCAAACCTCTGTTTGAGGATGATTTTCAGGCTTGGATTCATGGGCCAGTGATTCCTAGACTCTATGAAGAATATAAACCTTTTGGCTGGCAACCCATTGTCAAAGAGGCTGATCCTAAGCTTCCCCAGGAAGTGGTATTATTTTTAGATGAGGTTGCTGATGAGTATTTTGCCTGTGATGGATATGAACTCGAACGCATGACTCATCTGGAAGATCCCTGGCAAAAAGCGCGAGTGAATTTAGAGCCAGATACTGCTTCTGATGCGGTAATTCAGAAACAATGGATGCAGGAGTATTACGGAAGACGTGTCCAAGAAAATCAAGAAAACTAAGGTTCCTCAGACCTCTTCCCGGATTCGACCTACTCCAACTCATCCTAGTCTGATTTGTTTTTCGTTTCGCTACTATCAGGAGAATCACCCAAAGTTCCGAGTCCAGGATAACCCAGCTACCTATTGGTTAACTCTCCTGAATCGTTTGAAAGCTTTATCTGGCTTGTCGGTGCAAGAAGTCTTAAGAAATCGAAGTAGTAGCCTCAAATGTCATCCGATCAAATGGGAAGACACAAGCGAAGATGGATTTGGTTTGCCCAATGAAGACCAGTTAGTGGATACCCCTTACCAGTTTTCCCTCTCATCAAATGAACATGGTCGAGTTCATGGTTTTTTTATTGATGATGTCTTTTATATTGTTTGGTTAGATCCACAGCATCAACTCTATTCGGGATAGGGAAATCCCCCTAGGTATGAAATTGATGATAATTGGCGTGGGAGAGTCCATCTGACAAGGTAAAAGACCGCTGACTGTAGTAAAATAAAGTTTAAGTCAGATTGGTTCTGTGAAGTGAGGGATTGAGTGATGCTTGCTGATGTTCTAATGCTAGTTGCTGGTGCGGGGTTGGGGGAAATTACCGGTGAAGTCCGCCAATGGGCGCAGAAGAAGGCGGGTGAAGGAAATTAAGCTGAAGTTTTCAGGACTTTTTATTTAATAAGAGGACGGTAAAAAAATGGGAATATCTTTACGGAATATTGAACTGGCGATCGCCGATAATTTCTGGGAAAAGTTATATGGAGACGATGAGAATGAGAACTGGCTTTATGCCACAGGGCGACGAGTTTCATAAACAATTTTTAGACAATCCTCCAGGTCATCACCCAACCCAGTTCCGGCGTGTCTGAGTAGGGAGCGACCGGAAGCGAGACGAAAGGGAACGGGGTTGTCTGGAGACGGGGATTGGGGTGGGCCAGAAAGAACAGTCATCCGCACTTTGCATCCTGCTAAGGCATCGGAATAGCTGATAATTTTTTCCCAATCCCCCTCAATTTCTAGCCGTTTTGCTGTCATTGAATGTCCTGCTCAATATTGCGCTTAAATTTATTATAGAGAGATCAGCCCACCCCAGCCTCTCTAACCCGCCAACGCCGAACAACCGAACCCCCCAGTCTCGGGAAACCCTCCCTTGGGGTCACGGGCCGAAACCGCCTATCCTGGAGAGAAGACGATTCACCATTAACGTAATCCACTATGACAGCTACCCAAGTCTCTGCCCGGGAACTCTTCCGCAGCGCCTACGAAAATCGCTATACCTGGGATGCGAACTTCCCCGGCTACACAGCGGATGTCACCTATGAGAACGGCGATACCGTCGTCACCGGGAAAGCCAAAGTCGGCGCCGATATGAAAGCCGAAGTTCACGATGTCGAGGATGAGACGGTTCAGAAAGCCATTCATGGCCAACTCTGGGAAACCGCCATCCACCGCGTGCGTCGTGAGTTTGAGTCGGTTCATGGCGATAATACCTTTAGCTATGGCGATCGCGACGACAGCGGCGCCGTTGGTATCAATATCGGTGGAAAAGGCGAGGGCGATCGCTACCAACTGCGCGACAATGAAGTCTGCATGGTTCACCGCCATATTCACGGCGTTGTCGTCACCATCCATACCCAAAGCAGCCACGACACCGGCGCAGGCTATCTCTCCCATCGCTACGATTCCGTCTATCACGATCCCAAAACCGGGGAACAGAAAGGCGCGAAAAGTGACTTTGAGGATGAATACACCCAAGTCGGCGATTACTGGATTCTCAGCAAGCGCACCATCCATAGTGCGGATAGTGATACGCCGGAAGTCTTTACCTTTAGCAACATTCAACTGCTAAACGCCTAACCTCCCATTTCCGCTGGCGTTGGATTGGCGTTGGATGAGGGTGAGGTGCAACGTTACCCTCATCCAACCTCCATCAAGGGCAGAGAGTCTCGTATAATGGTGGCGTCTGTTCAGCCTAGAAGCGGGAGATTCTCATGGTGGCCTCCAACAATCGTGTTGTTCTCAAATTAGACGGCGATTTGGATGGTCAAGGCTTTAAAGTTTTTTTAGAGATTGGTGTCGATGGCCAACTTCCTCAGATTGAAGTGATGGGCTATCTTCCCGCAAACCCGCAACTGGCGCAACAGGTGCGTCACCATTGGCGCGATCGCTACCGTACCATTGGCGCACCCTATATCCGCTCCCCTGAGTCATCTGAGACGGATACAGACGCAGAAATCCCCTATCGCATTAAACCCAAGAAAAGTTTTGCCAGTCACCACGAAACACGCTTCGTCGCCTGTCAAACTTCCGCCCGACAACTGGCGCAAAACTTTCGCCAATGGCTGGCGTCACCGGAGTTTTATCGCTTAGATTTATGTTTGCGAGAAGAGTTAGCGAAAGATGAGGAAATTGAACTCTTAATTCGTTGCGATGATGGGGATATCAAGAAACTTCCCTGGCATTTATGGAGTTTTTGCCAACGGTATTCTCGCACGGAAGTGTCCTTTGGCTCCCTGGTGGCGACCCGAGTTAAAACCTCGCAGCCAAAGCCGAAATCTCAGGTGAAGATTCTGGCGATTTTGGGTCATGGTGATAATATTGATACGAGCTGCGATCGCCAATTCTTAACCCATCTCCCCCACGCTAACGTTGAGTTTCTCGTGGAACCCAAACGCCAAGAGATTAACGCTAAACTTTGGCAAGACTCCTGGGATATTATTTTCTTCGCTGGCCATAGTCAAACCATTGGCGACACCGGCAAAATTTACCTCAATCCTCAAGAAAGCCTCGAAATTGCTGATTTAAGCTATGGTTTCCAAGAAGCGGTCAAACGAGGGTTAACCCTAGCAATTTTTAACTCCTGTGATGGCTTAGGCTTAGTGCAGAAAATCGAAGATTGGCAAATTCCCATTGCGATTGTCATGCGGGAATTAGTCCCCGATCGCGTGGCCCAACAATTCTTAACCTCTTTTCTCGCTCAATTTTCCCAGGGGGATTCCTTCCGCACCTCCGTACGACGGGCCAGAGAACAGTTACAGGGGTTAGAAGGAGAGTTTCCCTGCGCCAGTTGGCTACCGATTATTTATCAGAATTGCCTCGATTTACGCCTGACTTGGCAGAGCTTTCTCACCCCAGTTGCAACGGAAGTATTTGCCAAAATACCGGAAGTTCAACCTGCCATTACAAGCGATTTAGCTGATATAAAAAACAGTGATAATCAGACAAATAATCAGACAAATTTCTTGGGGAATTGGTTGAAAGAAAATCCGATCAAGCTCGGAATTTTAATCGCGAGTTTGATGTTAGGACAAGTTTGGGGATTGCCAAGTTTAGCCAACTACTTCAATCAGCAAGGACAAGCTGAAATCGAAACCCCATCAGACGTTGAACGTCCTTGGGTTCGCGCCAAACGTTGGTTTCAACTGGCGTTATGGTTCGATCGCAATCACCCGGCGGCCCATGTTAACCTCGGGAATATGTACGATGATTTGGGTCAGGTTGACAAAGCCAAACATCATTACACTCGTTCCTATCATCGTCTCAATGCAGTTGGTTGTAATAACCTCAGTCGCCTGTATATTAGACAAGGGCAACCTGAGCGAGCAAGCATAACTTTAATGCAATGTCAACGGCTGCTAAAAACAAATCAACCCTGGACTGAATATTCAATTGCCAAAAATCAAGGCTGGGCCGCTTTAGAACAGCAGTCTTACCGCTTAGCGCGTCATTATTTAGACACTGCAATTGATTTAGAACCCAATGAGGGTGCGGCTCACTGTTTAATGGCACAACTTCCCGATTTAGAGGAGTCTCAATTTGCGATTCATGCCGAGATTTGTATCGATAACGTCCGTGATACGCTACCTGAAGAAGTCCAATGGAAGGCGAGGGTTCAAGACCAATTAGATGCACGAGGAGTTAAGCCTTAACCAAGGGTCTTCAGAATATAGGGTGGAATTTGTTGCCTGGGATATAAAATTGTAGGGGAACCCACCCCTACCCCTCCCAGGAGGGGATTTTTTGCCCCTACAGCAACGGAGATAATCCGTCATGAATTCTCCTTATTACTCTGAACCCAGAAGACCCTTAAAAACGATAATGTTGTACAGACTAATTGCGTTTTCAACCTGTTTTAGCTTAGCCTGGCTGACTCTCAGCAGTCAACTCTCATCTCAAGCCGGCGAAATACTCGGCTCATTTCCGCAACTCAGGCTCGCCGAAACAGGGGAGTCTCGCGAAGATGATGAGGAGAATGGACAACGGACACCTCCCTGTGATCCCGGAGGCTGTCCTCGTCCTCTGATGAACCGCAATATCCCACATCTGATCACCCCTCGCAACAGCTTTGTGGCCGGCGATCGCCTCCTGATACGCTGGTATCAACCCGATGGAATTGATCGCTATACCGTCACCCTGCGTCGTCGTCGGGATGGTGCGATGTGGACAGAAACCGTGTCGGGAGATTCTTTTGTCTATGAGGGAGACTTTTTAGAACCCGAAACATGGGTGGTGGTGACGGTTGACGCTCACAATGGAGAACAAGAGGGATCGTCCCAGTTTTCGGTCTTGAGTCAGGAGGAACAAAACCAGTTACATCAACAACGTTCTGAGCAAATCTCCCCGGATTTAACGCCGCTGGAAGCACTATTTATCGAAGTTGAGTTGTATGAGCAGTTTCAAGCGATCGCCAATAGTATTGACCGACTTTATCAGGCGATCGCCACCTCACCGGAGCATCCAGATCTCTACTGTCGTCTCGCCTCCCTCTATGAAACTCATTATCCCGAATTAGAACCTCTCAATTTAGCGGACAACTTACAAGAACAAGCTGCACAACGCGGCGCAACTTGTGATTCTCGTTGATGTTTGGGTCTTCAGGATATACGGTGTTATTTGTTGCATTGAATACAAAATTGTAGGGGAACCCACCCCTAGCCCCTCCCAGGAGGGGAAAATTTTTCGCCCCTACTAATTCCAATGGCCAATCAAAACAAATGGCGCCCAGAAATAAGGACGAGTATAATTTGGTCCCAAATCGCCGCGAATCATGGCCATTTGAGCCTGACGTAGAGCTTGAGCTTTGTTAACTTGAACCTCCCGATTCTGGAAACTCTTTAAACCTTGATAAAACTGTTCCATCATCCAAGCCGTGGAGTAGTCATCGACGGCCCAAAAACTACCAATAATTGTCCGGACCCCGGCTCGCGCCGCAATTCCCGCCATTCCTAACACGGCGCGATCGCTTTCCTGAGCCGTTTGACACGCACTCAGCACTAATAAATCGAGATCATGACGTCGAGTGGGATCTTTGACATTAAGAATATCCGCCAGTTGACTCATCTTGAGAGGACGATCTGCTAAAATAAACGTATCTTCGGCAAAATTGCTAAACCGTCCATGAGTTGCAATATGCACAATGGGATAGTTCAAGGACTGGATTTCTTGCTCTAAGCGATCTACGGTAAACTCTTCAGCAAATAGCGTTTTTGTTTCGACCAAATCGCTAATTTGAGTTAACTCGTGTTCCACAAACTTGAGGTTGATATTCGCAAATTCCTCTAGTCGGAGAGCGCGAAATTCTGGCTGGCTCTCAATCTGATCGAGGAGACTATCAAAGGTTTCTCGTCCAGCGGCGATGACTTCAATATCTTGAATGCGTAATCCTCGCGGTTCAAGAAGTTCTAAACTCGGAGAAATGGCGATAGGATAGTTTTCAATTAAATACGCTTGACCATCATAGAGCGCCGCCATCGGAATTTTACGAATTTTGCCAGATAAAACAAAGGCGAGTTGTTTCGGGTTGATTTGGGCTAAGTCATCTTCAATGGGGCTAATTAAAGCATGATAGAGGCGAGTTAACAAGGCTTTATCATTAAACCCACTGATTAGACTCAGTTGAACTGAATCTAAAAAGGTGTCAATATCCTCCGAGAAAGATACTGGGTACCGTTTGAGGGTCTGATCTGGGGTTTCGAGGATAACTTCAAACTTGTTGGCAAAGGTGAGAATATAAATGACTGTTGTATCTGAATACTTGCCCAGTTCGTGCGATCGCACCTCCAGACAAGCCGCACCAAAAAAGTCATTAATTTCCGCGATTTGCAGAGCATCCATCACCTCAATGGCTCGGCGTAACTCCGACTGAGTCATCTGCTCTCGATCAAAGAGTGTCTTAGCATACTCTCGATAAATTGGCTCAATCTTTTCTCGAAAGGCAAAACGAAGATTGGGGTCTAAGGTGGTTAAATTAAATCGTAAGGCTTTCAAGCTCTCAAAAGCTCGTTGATAATCATCAAGGGAATCCAACCCCTGTTGTTCCCGTAGATGAGCCAGTTGCCAATTCCCGCGATAGAGTAGTTCATGACTCCCAGTGCGTTCGGCTAGAGCGATCGCCTGTTCCGTCTCTGCTTGAGCTTGGCGGAGATTCCCCAGAGACGCTTCTAAGCGCCCCAACGCGCCCCAAACATAGGCGGCCAGGCGATCGTCTCCCAACCCCTCAGCATCCGCTTGCGCCGCCTCTAAGAGCTGTCTAATCGCCGCTGCTGAGACATCCCAGGCCTGTAACGCCGTCTCCCCTGGGGGGCGATCGCAGCGCAACACCTGACAGGCTAACCCCACGCGGCCATAACCACGCTGACGGCTGAGAGGCTGCTGTTGCAGTTGTGAGGGAAGGCGAGTTAGGAACCCCTGCACCATCTCCTGGGCCTGGGAATCGGGGTTAGGATTGCTGGACGAGGCCAGATCCAAATCCACCAACAACGAGACTTGATTGAGTTGCGATCGCAGCCGCTGTTCGGCGGTTCCCGTCTCCGCCATCTGATAAGACTCCAGACTTTGACGGCGCGCCTCATCGAAACCCTCACGAAATATCCCCAGTTGCTGATAGCGACGAGCCTTCGCACCATAGAGATTACCCAAATCCAGAGCCAACTCCCGATCATCCCATCCCGGAAGCCGCTGCGATCGCCGCTGCGCCTCATCGAAGACCATTTCAGCGGCGGCTAAATTGCCCATAGCGGCTAGAGTATTACCAAACCCCTGTAACAGAGAAATCTCTAACCCTGGACTCCCATCGAGAGCCATCTCCCCCAACCAGCGGCGCATCCGTGGCTCTGATTGTCCCAACAACCCTTGACAAGAGGAAACTTGCTCTGAAGCGCTTTGTGAGGAGCGTTTTAGGGAGCCTTGTACTAGGGAAAGCAGGCGATCGCAGGCCCCGACCAAAAAGCCTAACTCTTGCAACGCCTGGGCCTGATTGAGAACCCCTCCCACGATTCCCGGCTCATAGTCCAATTGGCGATAATAGGTGGTGGCCCGGTGCCAACTCTCATCAGCGGCGGCGGCTTGACCACGAGCAAATTGCACCTGGCCGCGAGTGGTGAGAATGGCGGCTAACAGTCGTTGGTCAGGAGCCGCCAGGGGCGATCGCTCCCGTTCCGGTGCGACTAAGGCCCAACTGCGCTCAATGGCCGCCTCAGCGCCGGGCCAATCCCCCTGTTTTTGTTGCGTTAGCGACCGATAATTGTACGCCAGAGCGCGGTTACGCCGAGAAACCTCTGCCGACTCCAAAATGGGGGACAAGCTCTCTAAGGCGGCTTCATAGTCTTGGTTTTGATAGTGCGATCGCCACTGTTCAAAAACTGTGGGTGCAGAGACTGGGGTGGGAGTCCCCAATCCTGACTTTCCCAGGAGTAACACCAGCAGCAACGCCATGACCAGCCATTTCAAACTACGGCGAACTCTCACAAACTCGTTCCTCAGACTCGTTCCCTAGACCACAATTGGCGACAATCGGCTAACACCAAAATGAGTGTGCAACGTCGGTTTGCAACATGGGTTTGCAACACTTAAATCCCGATGATCTTACCCGAGTCCGGGGCGATCGCCTTCAATCTCCCGTAAACGCGCTTCGAGTTCGTGAAGACGAGCTTCGGCGGAGTCGGCTCGCTGACGTTGCTGTTCGGCTTCCTGACGGTGTTGTTCAGCTTCCTGACGGTGTTGTTCAGCTTGTTTAGCTAACTCCGTCGGGGTGAGAAACCGCTGGCCATCGGGACGATAAATGGTGAACTGGTCCGACTGGAGTTCAAAGCGAATCCCAAGCCGGGGACTGGTCCAGTCTTCGGGATGGTCAATCACCTCTAGGATTCCCGCCTCGTTGCGTCGCCAGCCATTGAAATCGAGGCGATCTGGGTCAAAGATATAATATTCTTCTACCCCGTGGCGATCGTAAAACTGTTGTTTCTTGGCCATTTCCTTGAGGCGATTTCCGGGAGATAGCACCTCAAACACGACTTGGGGTGCAATGTCGGCTTCTTCCCATTGCTTATAGGACCCGCGATCGCCTTTCGGTCGTCCAATGGCCACCATCACATCAGGAGCCTGACGCAGTTTATTATTGCCTTCCTGGGGATACCAAAGCAAATCCCCGGCTACGAAGACATCGGGGTTATCGTCGAAGAGAATCTCCAAATTCTCCTTAATCGTGACAATCCAACGAAACTGGCGTGTATTATCCGACATGGGATTCCCGTCGCAATCGGGGTAAATGACGGTTTTTGGCTGAGGTGTGGTTACCATGATTTTAACTCTCAATCGGTGATATCTGAGCAACAAACCCGTCCGGTTCTCACTGGTTGGCTCGGAAGGTCAACTCTCCAACAATTGCAACTTATAGAGACTGGCGTAGAGTCCATTTTGCTGCAACAGTTCCTCATGACTCCCTGATTCTACCAATTCGCCCCGTTTTAAGACCAGGATGCGATCGACATTACGAATCGTCGAGAGACGGTGAGCAATGATAATCGCGGTTCGGGTTTCTAAGAGTCGATCTAAAGCGTCTTGAATCCAGGCTTCAGTTTTGACATCTAAATTCGCCGTCGCTTCATCCAAAACCATGACTTTGGGATCGCGTATTGCAACTCGCGCAAAGGCCAGTAACTGTTTTTGTCCCCCCGAGAGATTGGTTCCTCGCTCCCGCAGTTGAGTGTCATAGCCTTGGGGGAGTTGTTCAATAAAGTCAGAGACATGGGTTTGTTCAGCGGCGTCTTTGATTTTCTCGAAGTCGTAGGTTTCTCCTAATGAGATATTACTTTTGACATCTCCGGCGAAGACAAAACCATCTTGAAGAATAACTCCTACATATTGGCGTAATTCCGCCTGGCGCAAGTCTCGCACATCAATACCGTCGATGAGAATGCGACCCTGTTGGGGTTCGTACAGACGACAGAGAAGACGAATCATCGAACTTTTACCAGCTCCCGTGGGACCGACGATCGCCACCTTTTCCCCCGGATGAATGGTGAAATTGAGATTGTGCAAAACATATTCATCGGGTTTGTAGCCAAAGCTGACATTCTCGAAGCGAATTTCTCCGCTATGACCCGGTTGGATGGAACGGGTATTCACCACCGCTGGATCTTCGATATCAATGGGTTGATCGAGAAGATCACTAATCCGTTCTACGGCGGTAAATCCGGATTGTAGGGAGGTAAATTTATCAGCAAATTGGCGCAGTGGATCGAAGAGTCGTTGTGCAAAGAGGACAAAGGAAGCCAACAATCCGAAGTTCATTGCGCCTCCGAGAACCTGCACCCCTCCGAGCCAGAGTACACCGGCGATCGCAATCAGGGAGACCCATTCTAGGGTTGCAGACACCGCTGAATCGTGAAAAATGGTGCGGTCAACGGCGCTAATATAGTCTTGGTTGATGCGGCGGAAGGCTTCAGCGTTATAGCGTTGACGGCGAAATAGTTGCACGATATTGATCCCAACGATATTTTCTTGAAAGTTGGAATTTAACCGCGATAATTCTTCACGAGCGCGATAGTTGGCTTTGCGAAATTGTTGTTGGAAGTAAATGACAATGGCGGCGGTAGGAATGAGCATCAACAGCAGCATTAGGGCCAGTTTCCACTGAACGCTGAACATCACCAGAAGTAGAACAACAATTGTGGCGAGATCGCTAAAAATACCGATGGCCCCGGTTGAGAAGACATCGCCTAATGCGTCCACGTCGCTGGTGAGGCGGGTGATGAGTCGTCCGACGGGGGTGTGATCGAAGAAACTCGATGAGAGGGAGGTGACGCGCTCAAATAGATCGTTGCGAATCTGCATCGTCATCCGCTGGCCCACTTTCTGCACCATAAATCCTTGGATACCATCGAGGGTGGAGCGAATGACCATCGTCAGGAAGAGTAATCCCACCAAGAGGGTGATTCCTTGGGAGAGGGTTAAGCCATCTAGGAAGAAATAGGTGGGTTCTCCGCGAATGAAGGAGATGGTTTGTCCGACGAGAATCGGTTGTACGGAACCGGCTAAGGACAGGGGAACCAGGAGGACTAGGACAATCCAGAGGAGTTTCTGACTGCGTTTGGCGTAGGGAGTCAGGCGCAGAAACAGCCGCCAGTCATTGGTTTTGGGTCTAGGGTTGGGACGATTGATCGGGGTTGCGGTCATGGGAGCGTTCTGGGGTAAGCGGATGTTAACGTTTCTTCATTATCGCGATCGCGCCCCCATTCGTGCAAATTTTGGCTATGAAGACTCAGAGATGTCGATAGTTCTTGCATATAGACGGAGATTTCCTAGATCGCCGCGATCGCTTGCTACAATAGCCCACAATGGACCCAATTCCTATCCCATCACAGGGTAATCGCCATGATTGCGGTGCGTCGTTCCTTTTGGATATTCGCCAGCTTCGGGGTTCTCCTCAGTTTAACCTTTGGTTGTCGCGCTCCCTGGACGGTACAACAAGGTCAAGTCAACCGATTACCCCCTCTCCCTCAACATCCACAAATTGAAGTTTACTTCAACCAAAACCCCGCCCAAGACTATCGTGATCCCTACCGCGATATTAACCGCAACGGCGACAACCTCGAACAACTCCTCATCGATAACATCGAGAACGCCCAAAACCGCATTGACATCGCCGTTCAGGAATTACGACTTCCGAAACTCGCCCAGGCCATCGCCCGCCAACATCAAGCCGGAGTCACCATTCGCCTGATCCTCGAACATGACTATAACCGCCCCTGGAGTGACTATAGCCCCGAGGAAATTCGCCAATTCGACGATCGCCAACGCGCCCGTTACGACGAAGCCAAACGCTTAATTGATCGCGACAACGACGGCGTGATGAGTCCCGAGGAAATCGCCGAAAATGACCCCCTCGTGATCCTACGCAACGCCCAAGTTCCCACCCTAGATGATACCGCTGATGGCTCCCGAGGCAGTGGCTTAATGCACCACAAATTTGTCCTGATTGATAACAACATCCTCGTCACGGGTTCGGCGAATTTTACCCTGTCAGGAATCCACGGCGATATGGGAGAAACCGCCAGTCGGGGAAATCCTAATCATCTCTTGCGCATCGAAAGTCCTGAATTGGTGAGTGTATTTCGCGAAGAGTTTAATTTTATGTGGGGTGGGGGTGGAGATGAGTCTCCCCAAAGTCGCTTTGGCTTGCAGAAACCGAACCGCCCGTTACGCAGTTTTACGGTGAATGATACCCTGGTTTCTGTTCAATTTTCCCCCACGTCTACGACGCTTCCCTGGGAGGAAAGTACCAATGGTGCGATCGCCACCGCCATTGACAGCGCCCAGGAAACGATTGATTTAGCCCTATTTGTGTTTTCTTCCCAACCCATCGCCGATCAACTCCTCCAACGCCATCAAACTGGGGTTGAAATTCGCGCTTTGATTGACCGAGGATTCGCCTTTCGCTATTATTCAGAAGGCTTAGATTTGTTGGGGGTTGCGTTAGCGGATTCTCAATGTCGCTATGAGGTGGATAATCAACCGTGGCGTTCAGCAATTTCAACGGTTGGGGTTCCGCAACTTCCTCCCGGTGATATCTTACATCATAAGTTTGGTTTAGTGGATGATTCTCTAGTGATTACGGGGTCTCACAACTGGTCAAAAGCCGCAAATACCAGTAATGATGAAGCCTTATTGATGATTCAAAATGAGACCGTCGCGGCTCATTTTCGCCGAGAATTTGACCGACTTTATGCGACAGCCGAGTTGGGACTTCCCCCACGAATTGTTCAACAGATCGAAGAACGAGAAGCTGAGTGTTCAGTCATAACAGATCGTAGCCGTGATATCCCGGAAGTTGTTAATTTAAATACCGCCACCTTAGAGGAGTTACAAACACTTCCCAGGATAGGCGAAGTTTTAGCGCAACGCATTGTTGATGCACGTCCATTTAGTCGCCTTGATGATGTCAGCCGTGTTCGAGGAATTGGTGAGAAAACGATTGAAGGTTGGGGCGATCGCGCCCAAGTTTCTAGTCATTAGTCAAAAATCTATAGGGTCAGCCATGACTAGCTCACCCCATAGATTATGTATTATGTATAAACTGATTTTTAGGGTTGAATCAGATGTTTTTGAGACTTGCGATATTTACTTAACTGATAGGAACGGCGTAGAGGTTGATAGATCAGCATGACCCCAACGGGAATTGCCGTAACCACCGTAACGACTGACCAAAGCGGTATAAAACTTTCCGGGCGTAATAGAGAGCCTAAACTAATGCCAAAAGCGACCGTTGATAGGGGAAGAGCGATCGCCGTCAAATCACCAAAGCCACGACGGTGCATAAAGCGGAATGTTTCCACAATTCCCCAGACCAGTAACGCCGGAATGGTGACAAACAGAACACCAATAATCATCATTAACACCAGGAACATTATGCCCCTCATCACCCAGTGAAGCATCATTCCTGATAGGGTGATGAGTTGTAAGACCAGCGTACTCAAAAGAATTGGCAGAATAACCAGCAACGCAATTGTGAACCAGAGTTTCTGATCTTCAAACAGATGCAAAGACCACCATGACTTATCCGGAGGATTTGGCCCTTGTAAGGGTCCGGCTTGAGATTGGACTAGGGATTGAGAGTCCACTTGAGTTTGGGAGCCTTGAGTTTGGGAGCCTTGACGCTGAACTTGAGTGGGTTGTCCCTCGGGTAACTCAGGAGAAGGAGCTGAATTCGCTTGTGTGTCCTTGGCCATAATGCAATATTCCCAGTAGTGACGACGATGCAACCGGTTGAGGAGTCCGCTCTCTAAAACTTACTCAAACTTAATCATTTGATGTTTAGTTCCTAGCTTGGATCTTCCGAGACCTTTCCATCACTAGGCTTACACGGTTGAACTCTCCGCGTTTTCCAAATTAATTGCCGCATTTAAATCACGATCTATGGAGACGTGACAGTTCGGACAGTCATACTGTCTTTTGTCCAGGGGCA
>NZ_JAWOCL010000067.1:0-25523 GCF_046483825.1 Sodalinema sp. | reverse complement strand
CGCGGAGCGTGCGCGTTAGCGCAAGCGCCAACATTACCCCGCAAGGGAGTCGGAGCCAACCATAGCTCCATGGAGGGGCAACCATACCCCTCCACCCCGCAAGGGGGTGCTGGCGGCTAAAGCCGCTTGAGTCGGTTTTCCTCTCCGCGATCAATCACGGAGCTTCCAACCCTCCCAGGAGTTTTACGTGAAAGTTGTGCAAATTCTCATTGTCTCGATGGTTCTGCTGGCGATCGCCTCAGAATTAGGACTGCGTTGGTTTCTCGGCTTTGGGAAACCGGTTTTATATGTGGCTGATGACGCCACGGGGTATCGTTTGGCCCCGAATCAGCGCACCCGCCGCTTCGGCAACCGTATTAGTGTCAACGAGTTTTCCTTGCGTGGCCCCGCCATGACCCCGGAACCCGACCCCGACATTCACCGAATCTTACTGTTAGGGGATTCGATCGCCAATGGGGGCTGGTGGACCGATGATTCTCAGACCATTTCGGCCCAGTTGCAGGAACGTCTAGGGGAGGCGATGGGGTCGGTGGAGGTCTTGAATGCCTCGGCCAACTCCTGGGGACCGCGCAATGAATGGCAATATATCCGTAAGTTTGGCATTTTTGGTGCGTCGGATGTGGTACTACTGCTCAACACGGATGATCTGTTTTCCCGTCAACCGACGTCTGTGGTCGTCGGACGCGATCGCAACTATCCCGATAAACGACCCCCTCTGGCTTGGCTGGAACTGATTAACCGGTTTCGCCCCCCAGCCGAGATCCCTGAGTTGGCCCAAATCCGTCAGCAAGAGGGGGATGTTGTCCAGAAAAATTTAGAAGCCATTGGCCAAATTTGTGCTGAGTTAGAGGCGCGACAGGTTCGACTAATGATTTTCTTAACCCCCTTAAAACGAGAATTGGGAGAACCAGGACCGCGACCTTATGAATGGGAGGCTCGCCGTCGCCTTGAGGCGTATCTTGAGGATTGTTCGGCGACTTATATCGATGTTTTACCGATTTTTAATGGACTTAAAAAGTCGGAGGAATTATATCGAGATAGCATTCATTTTAATGCCTCGGGCAATCATATTTTAACGGAATTACTGTATTTGAGACTCTCTGGAAAACATGAAATTCCCCTCTGGACTCCCGGTTAATTGACTCAAGATTGACGTTCGGCAACGGGTTAGACTTGACGGTTTAGCTGAAAGTTTGTTTGAGGTTAAAGTGGGGGAGCAAGATTTTGATTACTGTGAAGATTCTATGAAGTTTCTCTAAACCCTGAGCGATCGCCAAAATAACCGGGCTACAGTGGAATAACCAACCTCACGCCCTGATCTACATTCTAGCCACTGCCACCATGACCCCAGTCCCACAGCCAATTCCCTTCGTCGATCTGCACGCCCTTCACCAGCCGATTCAAAAGGAACTCGATGCAGCCATCGCCCAAGTCTTAGAACGGGGTGACTTTATTTTAGGGCAGGCGGTTCGTGACTTTGAAGCCGCCTTCGCCCAAGCCTGTGACGTTGAATATGGTGTCGGGGTGGCCTGTGGCACTGATGCGATCGCCCTGGGATTACAAGCCTGTGGTATCCGTAAAGGGGATGAGGTGATTGTTCCGGCTAACACCTTTATCGCGACGGTGATTGGTGTTCTCCATGCTGAAGCCACCCCGGTTCTCGTCGATTGTGATCCCCACACGGCCCTGATCGACCTCGATGCCGTTGAACAGGCCATTACCCCCCGAACTCGGGCGATTTTACCGGTTCATCTCTACGGACAGGTGGTATCGCCACGAAAACTACGGGAGATTGCCGCCATTCATAATCTGATTATCTTTGAAGATGCGGCCCAAGCACACTTGGGCCAACGAGATGGAGAAATCGCCGGTTCAATCGGTATGGCGGCGGCCTTTAGTTTCTACCCCAGTAAAAACCTGGGAACGGCAGGAAATGGGGGAATGGTGGTTACCCAGAATCCCGATGTGGCCGAACGGGTGCGATCGCTCCGCAACTATGGCGCCCCCAAAAAGTATGTTCACGTTTACCGAGGAACCAACAGCCGCCTGGATACCTTGCAAGGAACAGTCCTGAATGTGAAACTCCCCTATCTCGGGCAATGGAACCAACAGCGAAACCACGCCGCCCAAACCTACGATCGCCGACTGAGTCCCCTCAAGGAGTTGGGCGTTGTACCGATGCGAAATGACTGTGGCCCCGGTCATGTTTATCATCTCTATGTGATTCAGGTCGACAGTCCCCACGGGAATCGCGATACCCTCAGTCAAGCCTTAGCCGAACAAGGGATTCAAACGGGGATTCACTACCCAATTCCCTGTCACCTGCAACCGGCCTATCGCAATCTCGGCTATAGTGCGGGTAATTTTCCGGTCTCGGAACAGTTGAGTGAACAGATCCTCTCATTACCGATGTATCCCGGCTTAAGTGATGAGGACATTGAGCGCGTTGTCTATGCCATTAAAACCCATCTTTCGACCTCCTCTTCAGCTTAACCTCAAATCAGTTCTGTATCAGCTAAAGACATGACCGTACAAACTCCCCTGAAATATCACCTACAACGACATTCCACCGAAATTATGGTGGCAGTTTTGCTGGCGGTTTTATACATCCCCTTAATTCTCTATTGGTATGATGGCTGGCTCAATAAAAGTATTAGCCTAGAGCATGAATACTACAGTCATGGCGTGATTGGTTTACCATTTGCCGCCTATATTGTTTGGGAAAAACGGCATCAATGGCAAAAGCTCCCCGATTGCTTTAACCCTTTTGGTGCTGTGTTACTCGGGTTAGCCGCCGTGTTTTATCTCAGTGGTGTTCCTGATTTGGTCAATCTCTCTTTACCCATCATATTGTCGGGACTTTGTTTTGGTCTTAAAGGCGTTCGGGGGATGAAGCTGTTTAGTATTCCTTGGTTTCTGGTTTTGTTAGCCACTCCCACGGATATTCCCTATTTAATTGCCCCATTTTCCTATCCCTTACAAAGCTTTATTGCTGGCACAGCGGGATTTATTTTGACTCAATGGGGATTTGATGTGAACGTTCAAGAAATCTTCATCTATGTGGGGGGGCGTATCGTGGAAGTTGCCCCGCACTGTGCCGGGTTTAAGATGCTGTTTACAACCTTGTATGTGGCGTTAATGTTGCTCTATTGGACTGGGGCATTTAAATCCCGTAAAACGGTGGTTGTCTTTCTCTTCTGTGGCGTTATCATTAGTGTGATTACTAACATTTTACGCAACACCTTTTTAACCCTCTTTCATGGCCAGGGCTATGATGATCTATTTCACTGGCTTCACGAAGGTTGGGGGGGCGATATGGTGTCGGCTTTTATGTTATTGGCCCTAGTTCCGACTCTCATTGCGTTAGAAAAACTGCGGGATGCGCTCTCAGGAACAGGGACAACGGAATCGATTTAACAGATCCCTATAGGGAATCCCCGAGTCTTCAGACCGGGGATGAGTCAATCATCCCGCTGACGCTTTGCGTGTAGCGGGACATTCTCCGTTCACTCCATGTTTTCGATCTCCAGAGGTTCGATCGCCTCGGCGGGTTCATAGCCAAAGACACGGGAATAGAAATAAAACTCCGCTTCTAAGGCCCGTTTGATATTAGCCGCTTGACGAAATCCGTGAGACTCGCCCTCAAAGGGGACATAGGCCACCGGTAGGCCCTTCTCCCGCAGGGCCTCAACCATACGTTCGGCTTGATTGGGGGGGACGACTTTATCCTCAAGTCCTTGGAAGAAGACCACGGGACAGGAGAGGCGATCGGTAAAATGAATTGGCGATCGGGCCATGTAGCGTTCTTTGTCCTCGGGATAGGGACCCACCAGACGATCCAAATAGCGAGACTCAAACTTATGAGTATCCGTGGCTAGGGCTTCGAGATCACTAATTCCGTAGTAACTGGCCCCGGCTTTGAAGGTATCCCGGAAGGTTAACGCCGCTAGGGTCGTATAGCCTCCGGCGCTACTACCGGTAATGGCCAGGCGATCGCCATCGACCCAACCCTGTTCGGCTAAAAAATTAGCCCCATTGGCGCAATCATCGACATCCGCGATGCCCCATTGGCCATCTAACGCCTGGCGGTAATCTCGACCAAAACCCGTACTACCGCGATAGTTCACATCCAAAAAGGCAAAGCCGCGACTGGTCCAATACTGAACCGACAGCCGTAAGCCGCTAGAGGCGGCCGCTGTGGGGCCGCCATGACTTTTGACCAGTAACGGGGGTTTCTCCCCTTCTAAGGGGTCATAATCGCGGTTCTGGGGGGGATAAAAGAAGCCATAGGCTGTCATCCCCTCGCTAGTGGGGAACTCAATCGGCTGCGGTTGCGAGAGATAGCCGGGATCAATCTCTAAGGTCGTCGATCGCCGCAACACCTCGACTTCCCCCTCATCGAGATCCATTAACAGAAAGGCACTGGACTGGGTAGCGGAACCGCCTAAAAAGGCCAGGCGATCGCCGTGAGCGGTCAGAGAGGAAATTTGGCTGTAGGGGGTTTCGAGATTTTGCAAACGGCGGCTTTTCGGGTTGAGGGTAGCTAACTGCCATAATCCCCGCTGGGTATAGGTGCAAACCAAGCGTTCAGCACTGAGGAACGTATAGGTGGACATCCCAAACACCCATTGAGGCGTGGCAAACTCAGCATTGAGGGGAAATAGGGGTTCAACGCCGTTGTCTCCCTGGCGGTAGAGATTCCACCAACTGGCGCGATCGCTGACAAAATATAGCACTCCATCCGGGGACCATTGAGGGCAAAACACCGACTCAGCCGTTCCCCCAGTAATCTTCTTCGGTGCAGTCAAGCGTCCCGCCTCCGTCAGCTGTGCCGTCCAGAGTTCGGTTCCATCCCAGGGGAGATTGGGATGATTCCAACTCAGCCAGGCTAGAGTTTGCCCATCAGGACTGAGGCGAGGCGAGGCGTAGAAATCACTTCCCGACACCAACACCTCCACAGAACCATCGAAGCCAACGGCGACAATCTCATTTTTGGCTTCCCCGTCACCGCGATGATCTTCACGGACTCCAATCAACCGCGATCGCATCCCATCGACGCGAAAATCCGCATAGCGTAACTCCCCCTCAGGGGTTAGGGCTTCGGGTTCGCCGCCGAGACCTTGTCGATACAACCGTCCATCAGCGAAATTCGAAAAATAGACCATGCCATCGGCTACCGTAAAAGCGGCACCGCCATATTCATGAACCCGATTGCGAACGTTATACCCCCCAGGCGTCACATCCTCAACCCCGCCATCCGAACGGCGACGGACTAACACATTGCGTCCTCCTTCCGAGGGACGACGTTCAAGCCAGTAGAGGCGGTCTCCATCCGAGGCAATGCCTCCTAAGCCAATGCTTTCAGAAACAATCAAATCAGCAGTAATGGGGGATTTCCAAGCACCATAGGCTGCTTTTTGCTTTAGAGAGGAAGTCATGGGAAGCCTTTAAGAAAGTCGGTGTGTATCGGATCAGCGGGACAATCAGATCTGGACCATCAAGGGCAATCATGAACGACGATCGCGCCTCTCAATCATCATCATTGGAGATGAGGGCATTACCATCGCCACCGAGGAGTTCGGCGATCGCCTGATGTTCGCGAGGAACGCGGGAGGGGGGGTCCTGACGAGCGTCGGTAATCAGCCAATCGAGGGCTGCCGCCTGGACATCAATGGTATTGCCGAGGCGATCGACACAGTAGCGTCCAAAGACCAACTTATCGACCAAGCGAATGCCTCGCCCCAAGCGGGAGTAGTCAAAAATCACCGTATTGTCCACCGTGGCATTGGCCCCGATGCGACAACTCGAGCCGATGGCCGTCGGTCCAATAATTTTAACCCCGTCTTCAATGCGCGTCATTGAGCCAATATAGACCGGCCCTTGGATATCGACTTTATCCCAGTTCACGACCACATTCAGGCCCGTATAGATACCGGGAGCCACTTCTCGTCCGGGAATATCGACATTGCGGACTTCACCACGCAACACCGTACGAATGGCTTGCCAGTAGTCGGGGACACGTCCAATGTCAACCCATTGGAAATCCATGCTTAACCCGTAGAAGGGAGCGCCCATTTCCACGAGTTTGGGGAACAAATCCCCACCAATATCAAATTCCGTCGCCGAGGGGATATAGTCGAACACCTCCGGCTCAAAGATGTAAATCCCGGTGTTGATGTTATTGCTGAGGGCTTCATCAACACCCGGTTTTTCTTGGAAGGCTTTAATTCGGCCATCGTCATCGGTGACGACCACGCCATAACTCGAGACTTCCTCTTTGGGGACTGGCTTGAGAATCACCGTGGCCACGGCTCCTTTTTTGCGGTGCCAGGCGACGGCTTCACTGATATCGAGGTCAATCAGGGCATCCCCACATAGAACCACGAACGTATCGTCAAAGAAGGGATAGAAGTCCTGAATTCGCTTCATCCCGCCAGCGGAACCGAGGGCTTTGCCGACGAGTTCGCCATCAGCGGTAATTTTCCCTTCAAAGGAATAGCCAATTTGTACCCCGAACCGCTGTCCATCCCGAAAGTAGTTTTCAATTTCGTTGGCCAGGTGGCTAACGTTGACCATAATCTGGTCAAAGCCATTCTGACGTAGCAGATCCACAAGAAATTCCATCACTGGCTTTTGCAGGATGGGGATCATGGGTTTGGGAATGGTGTAGGTAATCGGGCGCACGCGGGTACCTTTTCCCGCCGCTAGAATCATCGCTTTCATGAATTTCTCTGTTCCAACCCTTGGTCAACTGGCTAGTTTGATGGATCTGCCGATGCGGATGCCGATTTCTTTCTCACTATACGACACGATCGCCGAGGACAAAACCAATTTGGGGCATTCCTGGGGCGAACGATCGCGTTGAGTTAGGCGATTTCCGGTGCGATCGGCGACTCTGGAGTCAATTTAATCTGTATCTCTCGATAGAACTGCTCCTGGAAAAGTTCCACCTTAGACTGGGAGGCCAAAAGCAGCAAGGCCCAAAAGATGGCGACTTGACGTTCGGCGAGGCTTTGTTGGCCCTCGCTGGGGCTTCTCCAGCAGTCGAGGAGGCGATCGAAACTCACCCACGCTTCTCCGGCGGCGATGCTATCCCAGTGGTGCAGTAGGAAGGTTTCGATCTCCTCGGCGGTTTCGGTGAGGTTTTCTTCGTGGGCGAGTTCGCCGATTTCGGCAGCGGTTTCGAGTTTTGTGCTTTTTCGGCGGCGGCGCGATCGCCCTTCTCGGGGGTCATCTTCAAATTGTTGGGCGATGGTTTCGAGTTGAGCAATCATCTCGCCGAGGCTGACGGGCCGGCTTTGTAAGGGGGGCGCAACGGCCCGTCGTTGCAGTTGGGTTTCGAGGCGGAAGGGGAGGGATAATTGTTGTCCATCGCCCTCAACGGGCCAGAACGCTTCGACGAATTCCTCGGGTTCTTCGTCGAGGGGGGCGCGCACGAGGGTATCGGCTTTGAGGAGTAATAGCATGGAGGCATAGAGAAAGGCTTGTCCTGAGCGGGACAAATCTGCTTCATAGGGAATCCCCCCTGGTGAGAGACTGGGGGCTAATTGACTGAGGTGGCGATCGATCACCTCGATCACCTGAACATCCCAGGGATCAATCTCTCCTCGTTCGGCCAAATCGAGGAGCAGTTCAATAGCGTCTTGAGCAAGCGATGTAGTCACAGGGCGATCGAAAATTGATGAATAATCAAATGAATCAGGAAAAATGTTTCCCTTTCACAGATACGGTTAGATACGGATGGATATGGAGCGATGAGACACAGCGATGAGATACAGCGATGAGGTTGCGTAAACGGGTTTTAATTTTAGTCGGAACTGGGGAGGGGCGAAAACTTGCCCGCCAAGCGTCGCAACGAGGGGATATTGAGGCGATCGCCTCTCTGGCGGGCCGCACTCGTCACCCGGATATTCCCATTGAAACCACCCGCGTCGGCGGTTTTGGTGGCGTTGAGGGACTACGAGAGTACTTGAGAGGGCAACAGATCGAGGCGGTTGTCGATGCGACTCATCCCTTCGCGGCCCAAATCTCTCAGAATGCGGCCCAAGCCGCTCAGGAGGCAGGGATTCCTCATTTACGGCTGACTCGTCCTCCGTGGTCGCCCCAGCCGGGCGATCGCTGGTTGGAGGTGTCGAGTTATGCTGAGGCGGCTCAGCGAGTCCCTCAGGTGGCCGGGCGGGTCTTTTTAACGATTGGTCGTCAAGAGTTGGCCCGTTTTGCTCAGGTGCGACAGGTGTGGTTCCTGATGCGTATGATTGATCCGCCAGCGGCGGATTCTCCTCGTCCTCCTGGGGAGATTCTGTTGGCCCGAGGGCCGTTTTCCCTCGATGACGAGCGGAAGCTTTTGCAGGATTATCAAATTGGGGCGATCGTTAGTAAAAATAGCGGTGGCGATGCGACCTACGCCAAAATTGCAGCGGCCCGAGATTTGCAGCTTCCCATCATTATGGTGCAACGACCGGCCATGCCGACTGGGGACTGTGTGAGTGAGATTGCTGATGTGTTTGATTGGTTGCATGGCCTCGGGACATGAGGGAAACGATAGACTCAGCCTCTTTTCAAGGCTGAGTCTCGGCCTGGCGGGCCGCTCAGGGGGGATAATGGCCCTGTTCTACTATCACGTCGACCATGGGGTTTGAGTACGATTGGCTGGTTGTGGGAGACAGTGATGGGGCGGCCCATTCGGCGTCCTTGGCGGCGCGATGGGGAGCGCGGGTGGCCTGGATCTTGCCCCAGGGCGAGACTTGGAGGCGGCGGGTTTGCCATGAGTTGGCGATCGCTCAACTTCGGCATTCCTCTTCAACGGCAGATTTGGCGGCGAATTGGCGCTTGGCTGAGGAAACGACTGAAAATTTAGCGATTCTCCGTTCTCCGGCGACTCTCGCTCTGCAAGGGGTGGATGTCCGCATCGGTTCTGTTGATTTTGCCCTCCAGCCTCATTTACAGGTGCGGCTGCGAGAGGTGCAGGACTTGGGTTTGGTGCGGGAGTTGCGATCGCGCCACTATCTCCTCGCTCCTGCACCTCAACCTCAGATTCCCCCGATTCAGGGACTCCAGGAAACCCCTTATTATCACCTCAACGATCTCAAACCGCTCCTGAGTGGGAAACTTCCTCAACATCTGATGATTGTCGGAGCGGATCCCCAGGGGGCGGTTTTGGCGCAAACCCTAGCTCGTTTGGGGGTTTCGGTCCAACTTCTGGTTGGTGAACCTCTTGTGTTACCGTACGAAGATCCAGAACTTGGGCAACGGCTGCAAGCCCATCTCGAAGCGGCTGGGGTGAAGGTTCTCTCCCGAACCCCGGTGACGCAAGTGCGCCAGATTGACGACAGAATTTGGGTTCAGGCTGGGAGTCAGGCCCTAGAGACTGACGTCTTGGTCTTGGCGGAGGGATGGCAGGGAAATTTGGCGGGGATAGGGGTTGACAAATTAGAAATAAAGTGCTACGGAGGACGAACTGGGACCAGTCCCAACTTAGAGACGGCCCAGGGAGGTGTTTACGCCTGTGGTTCGCTGTTAGGAGGGTATTGCGATCGCGAACTTGAACGCTACGAGGCGGAACTGGCGACCTACAATGCTCTGGTTTTACCGCGCGATCGCCTCGATTACAGCAGTTTACCCCGTATCATCTCAACTGATCCCCCCATCGCTGCGGTTGGCTTAACGACTCCCCAAGCTCAACGGCGGTTTGGGGACGAGTTGGTGACGCTGTCATTACCCTTGTATCAGGTGGACTCGTGTCAGCGACGGGGACACCTCGATGGTTTTGCGAAGTTGCTGGTTCGTCCCTCGGGACAAATTGTTGGCGCTCATAGTCTCGGAGACGAGGCGCCGCGATGGATTCAGGCGATCGCGATCCTGATGAAACAGAGATCTCACATCGGCAACGTCGCCACTCTTCCACTTCCAGATCGAGATCTCTTTGACGGCTTCCTCCGACTCTGGAACCAGGTTTGGCGACAACAGCATCCGCAGCTTCATCGTCTGCAACAAGCCTGGTTTGACTGGCGACGTTAACGGTTAATTGAGTTAATTTTTTGAGTCAACATGAAAGACCATTTCGCAATCAGCTTCGCTCCCCTGTCTTTAACGGACGCCTATCAACGAGCCGATGACTCGGGTAATGGTGCGATTGTCGTGATGAGCGGCATGGTACGGGATAACACCGAGGGACGAGGGGTAAACTATTTGGAGTATCAAGCTTACGAACCGATGGCGTTGGAGGTGTTTCGTCAGATTGGTGAGCAAATTCGTCAACGCTGGCCCACTATCGGATCTCTGGTGATTCATCATCGTGTTGGCAAGCTGACGGTGGGTGAAATTAGTGTGTTAGTTGTGGTGGGTTGTCCCCATCGTGGTGAGGCGTTTGAGGCGTGTCGGTATGCGATCGATACTCTTAAACATAATGCTCCCATCTGGAAAAAGGAGCATTGGCAAGATGGGGCCAGTAGTTGGGTGAGTATTGGAGCCTGTGAGGAGACTCATGGTCGTGGAGAGTTGAGGATTAACAGTTGAGGATTGACAGTTGAGGATTGACAGTGACAACTCTGTACGTCTTTGCAAAATAGCGCTTTAGAGTATTTTGTTTGTCCTAGTTGGTCTAAGAACTGACGACAGCTATCGGGCGCTCAGGGACAAAAAAAAGGGACGATCATGTCCCTTTTTCCTCTTCTCGCTTCCTTATTCTAATCAACTGTCTCGGGCTTTGCATCCCATGCCCAGGGAGTTCTAGGATGGACGGGTTCATGGTTAATGCAACGGTTGGAGGGCGATCGCTGGCCGGGAGTGATCGGTCGACTCTTGTGGAGGTTCTTGGCTATAGACGACTTCAACCATAACAATGAGAAGCATTCCCGCTAAGAGGAAGATACTAAACCAGCCGCCGTTATCGTCGTCAGCGTCTAAAGACTTCTCATGACGAGAATTATGACGAGAATTATGATGTGACAAGTTCTTGGAAAAGTTACAGTTGAGGCAGGTCCAGCGGGTTTCGCTTTCCTGGACAATGCTGTGACGCCCGCAGCGTGGACATTCTGGCGCACTTTTCATGGTGGATACCCCTGGCGTTTACACCAATTTGACTACGTCATTTCTATGCGCCCTGTTATTCCTATTTTCCGGACATCTTGTCAATCAGAGGTTGTTTTAGGACAGTTTAGAAATTGGCAACTATTCGGTTTTTGAGGAGACATTAAGTCTCAAAGTTACGTTCTAGATCCTGAATCACTTTGTCGAGATACCAGGTTTCGGATTGGTTGGGATAGTAGCGTCGTGCCTGTTCGAGTAGGCGTTCGGCAATTTCCCAATGTCCACCAACCAGCATCCGCAACCGTTCTTTGCGGGGAGAATCAACGTTTTCGGAAACCCTCGAACTCGATGATGTTGGGTTTTGGCCCGAGGTCGTGGAACTCGAAATTCCTGATTGTAGGGCGTTGAGCTTTTTCAAGGTAGCGTTATAGTTCTCCCAGTCTTCGGCGTCGCAAAATAGGGATACGGCGGTCTGATAGTCGGCGATCGCCTGGCGAGTTTCTTCGAGGCGTATGTAGGCCATAGCCCGATTGAGATAAATTGAGGCACATTGATCATCGAGGGAAAGGGCCTGTTCATAGGCGGCCATGGCCTGTTGATGATCGCCAATATCCCGAAAGGCGTTGCCCTTAGCGACGTACACCAAGATATCCTCGGGGTTGAGTTGCAAGGCCCGTTCAAAGTCCGCCATGCCGCCGGCGCGATCGCCGAGTTGAAAGCGAACCTTACCTCGGTTCCGTAAGGCCAAAGCGTTCTCTGGCTGTTGCTGTAAGGCTCGATTAAAGTCTTTGAGGGCGTTTTCGAGTTGATTCAGTTTTAGATAGGCCATGCCTCGACAGCAATGGGCCTGGGCATCCCCATCGTCTGCTTGCAACACCCAATTTAAGTCATTGAGGGCGCTTTGGACATGACCGTGACGAATGCGATCGAGTAGTTCTGAGTAGATATCCCCGACGGTTGGCATCGTTGGAGTGGGCGATGTTTCAGGAGACGGCGGCGGCGTCAGTTTAGATTTGGATTGGATTTGGGCGATCGCCGTTAGACAGGCTTGGCAATTCTCCTTATCCTTGCGATCGAGATAGAGTTGAGCGGCCTGTTTGAAGCTGGCGATCGCCTCAGGGATATCATTAAGTTTACGGCAGAGAGTTCCCCGCAACCGTTGTCCAGCGGCGTGTTGGGCGTTCAATCGTAGGGCCACGTCGATATCCGACAAGGCCCCAGTATAGTTTTTCAACGCCAGGCGGGCGATCGCTCGTCCATAATGAGCGGCGAAATCCTTAGGATGCAGTTTAATCGCCTGGGTATAGTCAGAAATCGCATCATGAATGCGCCCAGCATCATAATAGGCCAAACCTCGCTGGCGATAGGCGATCGCCGATATGGGGTTGGCCTCAATGGCTTCGCTGAAGGCGGCGATCGCTTCGACGTAATCTCCCGCCTTTGCCTTGGCAATTCCGTTATCAATCCACTCGTGTTCCACAATCGCAACGCTCGCGAACGACCGAACGCGCTCATCAAAGATTACAGCGTTGGCTTCCTACCCAAAGAAGTGCTTTCGACTCCGAGGAGTGACGAATCTTACCTTCTGGCGATAGGCTTGACCCCGCGTCCAAAGGGTCAATGACATGGAGAATCAAGCAATGCTTGTATGGATCTGGCTTAGTTTTCGCCGAGTGATCTTCCATGTAAGGCTGCCTGAATTCTATCACAGGTGGCCACCGTGTTCATCCCGACATTGACCCGGTTGGGTCAAGTGCGGGGCGTCTCGTGGAATTAGCTAAGACCTTGCCCTCTCGGCACACCTTGGATTTTAGCCGCTGAGAGTCACGAGAGTCGATGCTCGGGTGAGCTAATTGCGATCCCGAGCGCCAGGCAACCATCAAGTACGTAAAAGAAAGTGCCAGAATAGAGATAACAGAGATAACCATGCCTGAACCGCAACCCACTGTCTCTCAGGACTCTCCCGGTGTTCCCATGAGCCAACTTCCGATATTTACAGACCAGGGATATCATGTTCAGCGTCAACTCGGCCAAAACCGAGCCGGTGGACGGATGACCTATCTCGCCCAGGCGGATCACTCTCCCCATCCCGTCGTTCTCAAAGAGTTTCTCTTTGGAGATGCGGCTCAATGGTCAGCCTATGACAGTTGTGAACGAGAAATTCAGGTCTTGAAGGGGTTGGATCATCCCGGTATTCCCCGCTATCTCGATTCCTTTGAGACTGACAATGGCTTTTGTTTGGTGCAGGAGTATAAACCCGCTCCCTCCTTGGCAGAAATGCGGAGTTTTTCCCCGGAGGAGGTTAAGGAGATTGCGATCGCCCTCCTAGAGATTCTCGTCTATCTGCAAAACCGTATTCCCCCGGTCATCCACCGAGACATCAAACCCGAGAATGTCTTAGTCTCCGAGCAACCCACCTCGAAGGGCCGACAAGTCTATCTGGTGGATTTTGGCTTTGCTCGCATTGGCCAGGGCGATGTGGCCATGAGCAGTGTTGTTAAGGGAACGCTGGGGTTTATGCCTCCGGAACAACTATTTAATCGTCCTCTGACGGAAGCCTCGGATTTATACGGCGTGGGTGCTACCTTAATCTGTCTGTTGACGGGAACGAAATCGCAGGACATTGGTGAGTTGATGGACGATCGCTACAGCATCGAGTTTGAGTCTCGGGTTCCTAAACTGAGTTTGCGCTGGGTGGACTGGTTAAAGACCCTGGTGCAACCCTCTCCTAGTGACCGGTATACCAATGCTGCCGAGGCGTTAGCTGCCCTCAAGCCCATTTATGTCAATCGCGTGCCTAAAGTGGTCGCCAAGCCTGATTCTGTGGTCTTGGAGGCAACGCAATTGGGGGAACACATTGCCGAAACGGTGATGTTGAAGAACCCGGTTCCTGAGACGGTGTTACAGGGTCGTTGGCGAGTCTTACCGCACCCGAAAGACCCCCCCAGTCACCCCGGAAAACATCATTGGTTGCGGGTCACCCCAGACCGGGTTGAGGGGAAGCAGGTGTTATGTCGGGTACGAGCGAATACGGGCAAACTGGTGGCGAATTCTGTCTATGAGCGGCGTTTAGTGTTTGAGAGTAATGCCGAGCCACAGGTGTTGGAACTGGCGCTAACGGTCAAAACGGCTCCCGCTCCGGTGCGGCTTCCGGCGTTACCGACCAAACGGCTCGGGGTGTTGTTTGTCTCGGCCACGGTTCTCTCGTTTGGGGTTCATGTTTGGTGGGGGACCCTGGTGGCACTGGCCGACGCTCTAGCCCAGGCTCTTGATAAACTGTGATCAGGGGCGATCGCTCGGGGGTTAGATACAGGGCTGGAGACAGAGTTTAAATTTCTCACTAAAATTGTTTAAAGTTACTCAAGCTTTAAGCTATAATCAAATCATGAGTAAGTTTAGCATTTCCGAAGCCGCAAAAATCAAAGGAGTCTCACCATCGACGTTAAGACGTTGGGAATCAGAAGGGAAATTAATCCCCGAGCGCACAGCGTCGGGACACCGGAGATACTCTATGTCTCAATTGCTCGGTGTTGAATCTCACAGAGCGTACACAATCGGTTATGCACGAGTCAGTAGCCACGACCAAAAACAAGACCTAGAACGTCAAAAGGAAATTATTGAATTGTTCTGCGCTCAAAATGGTTGGGAACATGAGATTATCCAAGACTTAGGCTCTGGGATGAATTACAGTAAGCGTGGGTTAAAGCGTCTTCTGAGGTTAATCACATCGGGTGAAATCGACAGACTGGTTCTGACCCACAAGGATAGGTTACTTAGATTCGGGTCTGAACTGGTGTTCAGCATCTGCGAGCAGTTTGGTGTAGAGATTGTGATTATCAATCGGACTGAGGATGCCAGTTTTGAGGAAGACTTAGCCAACGATGTGTTAGAAATCATTACCGTGTTTTCGGCTCGTCTTTATGGTAGCCGAAGTGGTAAGAACAAAAAGATGGTCGAGGAGTTCAAAAAAATCAGTGAAAAGCTTTAAGACCAAGCTAGACTTAAATAACCGACAACGAACGCTGATGGCGAAACATGCCGGAGTAGCTCGGCACGCTTGGAATTGGGGACTCGCGACCTGTAAGAAAACATTAGAAGCCGGAGGTAAACTCCCGAGTGCTATAGACTTACACAAGAGATTAGTCGCCGAGGTAAAAAGTCAAAATCCTTGGTACTATGAGGTTTCCAAATGTAGCCCTCAAGAAGCGTTGCGTCACCTCAGTCAAGCGTTTAAGCGAGTTTGGCAAGTCAAAGGAACAGGTTTCCCCAAGTTTAAGAAAAAGAATGTCAAAGATAGTTTTTACCTGGAAGGAAGTATTAAAATTTCCGGTTATTGGGTGAAGCTACCTCGGATCGGTTGGGTAAAAAGCCACGAACAGTTACCGCCAGCTCATCCCAAAAACGTCACGGTCAGTAAGCAAGCAGGGGACTGGTATATTGCCTTCAAAATTGATTTTGAACCTCAAGTCACCCCCAAAATAAGGGAGCGGATTGGGGTAGATGTAGGAATTAAAACTCTGGCCACCCTGAGCGATGGTAAAACCTATCCCAATCCGAAAGCTTATCGTCAAGCTCAGAAAAAACTAGCCCAACTCCAGAAAGAGCTTTGCCGCCGTCAAAAAGGAGGTAAAAACCGAGAAAAAACTAAACTCAAGTTAGCTAAAGCCCACAGACGTATCGCGAATATTAGAGCCGACCATCTACACAAGTTAACAACTTACTTAGCCAAGAACCACGGCGAAGTAAAAATCGAAGACTTAAATGTGTCAGGGATGCTCAAAAATCATAAGCTGGCTGGTGCTATTGCTGATGGTGGGTTTTATGAGTTCCGTCGTCAGCTTGCGTATAAATGCCAGTGGTATGGAAGCAAATTCACACGAATTGACCCGTGGTATCCTAGTTCGCAGATCTGCTCCCACTGCGGACACCGACAAAAAATGCCCCTGGACAAAAGACAGTATGACTGTCCGAACTGTCACGTCTCCATAGATCGTGATTTAAATGCGGCAATTAATTTGGAAAACGCGGAGAGTTCAACCGTGTAAGCCTAGTGATGGAAAGGTCTCGGAAGATCCAAGCTAGGAACTAAACATCAAATGATTAAGTTTGAGTAAGTTTTAGAGAGCGGTTATCATCCATGCACCGATCGCCACATCTGTTGACTTTGGGGCTAGATGGTGGGTTTAACCCGCTTGTATTTCATGGGTCCGATTGATGCGGAAGCCTGACGGGGTGAGGTGTACGAATCCCCTCCTGACGGCGACATCGGCTCATCCTCGGTTTCTGGCGGTTCATTGTCTAAGAAGCTGGGGATTTTTGGTCTCGGGTGACTTCAAATCGCGTTCCCACGTGAGCCTCGAAACATCGATCGCCGAACTCTTGCCACAACCGGGCGATCGCCTTGGTTCCGGTGCAGTGGTTGGCTCCAATATGCTGGATATCATACTGGGACAGGGTTTCCATTGTCGCGGCTAATCGCTCTTCAGCGGCGTGCAACAGGTGCATCCCTCCCATCACGGCGTAAATTGGCGAGTCGGTGACGTCGCGGATCGATGCGAGAATGTTGATAATTCCGGCGTGAGCGCATCCGAGAACGACGACGATCCCTTTTGGGGTTTCAATGAATAAGCTGCGATCGTCGAGAAGTTCGTCAACCTGCTGGTGTTCGGCATCGTGCCAAAATTGTCCCCCGGTATCTTCTAAGGGATGGCGACGGGGAATGGTTCCGGTTAACCACAACCCAGACTGAATTTCGGTTGGTTCGGCGGTGACGACTAACCGTTTGACGCGACGTTGTAAGGCTTCGAGGTTCCGTAAGGGGGCGCTAATGTCGCCTCTGGGGCTATATTTTGGCTTGAGGCTCTCTGGATGGAGATAGAGGTCGACGCGATCGCCGCAAATGGAGAGAACTTCTGAGAGTCCCCCCGCATGGTCGTCGTGACCGTGACTCAGGGCGATCGCATCGAGAGACGCTAAGGGCAAGTTCAACCGTTCGGCGTTGTGTGTCAGGACGGCTCCTTGTCCGGTATCAAACAAAATTCGCTGTCCATCGGCTTCAATCCACCAGGAGAGGCCGTGTTCTCCCAATAGTCCCCGTCCCCGAGCTGTATTCTCTACGAGAACGGTAATGGTGAGATGTTGAATCATGGCTGCGATCGATCCTTGACTTGACATTTAACTGATTTTGTGCATATCTCAATTTGAGATGATTGACCTCTTAATCTTGCCTCTTTTAATCTTGCCTCTTTTAATCTTGCCTCTAACTATAGCGGCTTTAGAGTTTTTGCCAATTCCAGGGGGACGACGACATCCCTATGACCGGCCATCGTTCCTGTTTTCGGTGCCGTGGAGTCTTCTGGATGATTTTACGGAAAAGTGAATAAGCTCGGAGGCTCCAGAAATACATCTAATCAGTAGAAACTCGTAGGGAGTATCAGTGATGGTTCTGGATATTGTGACTTTGGATGGCTTCGATGTTGCTTTTGCCACCTCTGGGGATGATGTGATTATTATGGCTGATTTGCCGTCAGAGCAACTCGATCGCCTCCAGAGTTCGCCTCTGACGGATATCGTCTTTCTCGTGGATGGGGATAATTATCTGGAAAACAATGATGTGGGACGATGGCTCTTGGGGGGACCCGGGAATGACACGATTGTTGGTGGTGCTGGGGATGACACGATTTGGGGCGGTTCGGGGAATGATTCTCTGATTGGGGGACCGGGTCACGATGTCCTCTGGGGAGAGGAGGGGTTGGATACGCTCACCGGTGGGGATGGCTCGGATTGGTTTATTTTGGCTGATTCTCCGGCGAACCGGGATGTGATTACGGATTTCACCGGGGGTCAGGATAAAATTTTCATCCCTACTGAGGTCTCGTTGGATAATCTTCAAATCCAAAATCCGCTCACGGGTCCGAGTTTAATCCTCCAAGATGGTGTGCCGCTGGCGGTTATGTTAGACCGTCGTGTTCTGTTGTCTGAGGGAGACCTTTTGAACAGTGAAGTTTTGGCATCTACCCGGAACTTCATTATCTCGATCAATCAGGTACTACTCGAAGATCCGGAGAATGCTTTGCTGTATAACGCTCGTGGTGAGGCGATGTCCTATTTGGGACGACATTCGGAAGCGATTGATGATTTTACGATGGCCCTCTCTCTCGACCCTGAGAATGCCTCGCTTTATTATGCCAATCGGGGTTTTTCGTTCTCTGTGTTAGGCGATCGCGAACAAGCTCTGGCTGACTATAATCAGGCGATTGAGGCGAATCCTGAGAATGCTTCCGCTTTTGCGGGCCGAGCTGGGGTTCACTGGGGTTTAAATGAGCCTGAGTTGGCTCTACGTGATTACACTGAGGCGATTCGCTTACAACCGGATGTTGATTGGATTTATTTCAATCGCGGTGTTGCCTATGCTCAACTCGAACGGTATGACGAGGCGATCGCCGACTTTACGACTGCCATTGACCTCAATCCTGATGGTGTACAACCCTATCTATATCGTGGTATCACCTATCAAGAGACTGGCAATATCAGGGCAGCAGTGCAAGATTTTGAACGGGTGATTGAGTTGGATGAAAACTATGCCGATGCTCACTATGCTTTGGGTGTGACGTATCGACAGTTCTTTGATTTAAGGGCATCGCGAGCTAGTTTTGAGGAGGCGGCTCGTTTGTATGAGATTCAGGGAAATGATCAGGGATTGTTGAATGTGGCTCAGGAGATGATTCTGTAAGTTCGGAGGGTGAATATCTGATGGGTTCTTGTGTTGTGGCTGAGAGGGGAGGCAGAGCCTCCCAGTTGGCATTCCTAGGCAGAGCCTAGGAACGAGGGGAGAATATCACTAGACGGCTGCTGACGCCATCCCCAAGGCGCGATCGCACCTTGGGGATGGCGTCAGATTACGTCGGATGACCATGGAGATGAATAAGATCCACACCCTCAGAAATACTTATTAATGATGGCACAGGGCAACAGGGCAATCTCTGAGCAACTCGACCCCGACTCGAATAATCTGCGAAAATTTCTCAATTATCGCCGTCCACGCTGTGCCACTGTCGCTTCTTGCAAGGTTATGGATAACGCTTTTCGCTATTGGCAACTGGTGCGTCTGACATCATCGGGCCAGTCTCAGCCTCACGTCAAACCTCAGGTTCAAACTTGGCTGCAAACACGCTTTGGGAACCTCCTTCTCGATCCAGATTACCCAGAACCGTACCTTCAACGGCAATTATTGGACAACTGGCGTCAGGGAGAGGACGAAGCAGATATCGCTCAGTTGAGTCTTCGTTGCTTTATTAGCCATCAGATTCGCCAAGCCTGTCTCCATCTCAGTCAACGCTATCAGGACTGCTATGGACTCTACGCCGATGAGTTATTTCCCCTGGTTCTCGATGATGATGGGACCCTATCGTCCCCGTATTGTCCTCTGAGTTTGGATATTTTGGAGAGTTATGACCCTAACAAGTCTGCCTTGAGTACCTGGACTCGTCAACTCACCTACAACCATCCGGGATTGAATCGCGTACTCTTAGATAAGGGCATCTATCGGGCCAGCGATTGGGCTATTCTCAATGATACCAATGCTGAGCAGTTAGAACGGATTTTGCGGCAATATCACCTCTGTAGTGACCATGAAATCAGTCAGTCCCTAAAGCTGTTACAACAGTATCAACGGGTGTATCGACGCGATCGCCTATTGCAACGGCGTGACGGTCAAACCGGACGATGCCAAGTTCCTAACAAGGAACAATTACAACAGATAAACCCCACGGTTTCTAGCAAGGTTGTCCTCAGACAACTCAAACAGCTTGCAGCACAATTGCGTGACTATCGAGTTCATGTTCGCTGTGGTCATCCGAGATGCTACTCAGTGAAAAATGAACAGGAATTAGAAACCTTAGTGGGGCAACAACCCGGACATGAACCACAACTTGAAGATGAGTCGGAGGGCTTTTTAGAGGTCTATCGACAGGCGCTTGATGAGTCTCTGGCTGGGGCGATCGCCCAAGTCCTAGACAGCAATCTAGCTCGATTGCATCGTCGTCAACCCCAACGCGCTTATGGCTACCTAGAGGGACTCCATCTATCCCAATGTGAGGGTCTCTCCATGACAGAAATCGCGCCCAAAATTGGACTAAAATCCCAAGTCCAGGTGACGCGACTACTCAATCTCAAACGGCTGCGATCAGAGGTGCGCCATCTCCTGATTGCACAACTTCATCAACGGCTAACCCAGGAAGCCCTCAACTACATCTCCGTTGAGCGTCTCCATGCCATTGATCAAACCCTAGAGACCCTACTCACTGAACTGGTAGATGACCTAATCAGAACATCAGCGGCCGGCACTCAATCCGCAAAATCTAATCGACAAATCACTCATTTTGATGCCGTATTATGTCAAGCCATTTGTTCTGTTCACAAGCCGTTTAAGTGATAGGCGTAAAATCTCAAACCTTGCGTTTTTTCCCCTACTTTATGTCATTATGACTTACTCAAGTTACTACCAACTTCTCGACCTTGACCCGGATCAAGGGACAACCGTTCACCTAACCACGGGAGCCGTCAATTGGGCGGTTGAAGTTTGTCAACAAGAACGCGATACCGATCATCAATGGTTTTGTTTTCTGCGAGCTATGGCCATCAGGGGTTTACAGGAATGGCTCGATCGCGGCGCTCAGGCGTTATCCCTAGAGTACAACAGCGAAACTCCCCCCAATCCGGGCGTCAACTGTCACGTAAAAGGGTTTCGGCTTTGCTTACTCGTCCAAGGAAGCCTCACCGATGGATTAATTTCTATTCCTCGTTATACCCTCAAAGATCCCTTAAACTTTGCCCATCTCTATGTTTTGGTTGAAGTCCATGAAGAAGCCGACGAGGTGAAAATCTTGGCGGGACTGCGGCGCGATCACCTCGTCGCCTTAAAAACCTCAGGAGAACTGGCCCTAAACCGTAAAGGCCATTACTATGTCCCCCTAGAAGAGTGGGATTTATCTCCCGAAGATCTGCTTCTCTATTTCCATTGTCTCAATCCCCAACAGATCGAAGACAAAGCCGCACAACTTGACACATCCAGCCCTGAATCCAGCCCTGAATCCAGCCCTGAATCCAGCCCTGAATCCATATCTGAGGGCGATCGCGATTCCCCAGGAGAGACACTTCGCGACGGCCCAATTCCGGCCCACTGTCTGTGTCAGCAACAACCCTTAAACGTGCGAGATTGGCTCAGGGACAAACTCGACGCCGTGGCCCAACGTTGGGACTGGACCCTACTCCCTCCCCTAGCGACATCGCATCAGTTGATGTCCGTCCAAACCCCCGCCGAAGAACTCGAAACCCTACTCCGGGATTTAGAACACCAAGGGGTCACCATTCCCGACCATGCCAAAGGGGCCTATCAGGAATTACAGGCCCAGGGAATCCCCGGTCGCTTGTATGCCTTGATTTGGAAAGTCTTTGACTCCCACTATTCCCCTGAATGGTCCTTATGTCTCTTCCTCGGTCCCCGGCCTGGAGAACCCCTCGAACCGGGAACCCAACTGATTGTCCAAGATGAGACCTCGATCTTAGTTCGCCAAACGCTTACAGAAGACTCAGGAAATGCCTATCTCTATACCCAAGTCATCGGTCACATGGATGAGCGCTTTACCGTCAGTATTATCTCCGGTGAAGGAACCCCGCTGACCCTTCCCTCCTTCGCCTTTCAGTCCTGAGTCGATGTCCTGTTGCCATGACCTACCGACTGAGTATCCATCAAATTGAGCAGAGTTGTCTATTTGACCTAACTTGGGGCAACGGACAGCGATTAACGGCCAGTGTCCCCTTTCCCGAGATCCTGTTGAGTCTCTATCAAGCCTGGCGACGAGCCTATTTAGGCTATTACAAACAGGCCCTGCGGGGACGAGTGGCAGCAACGGGACAGGTGAAAGGCTCTCCGGTAGATTGGCATAGTCAACTGGTTCAGGCGGAGGCTCGCTTTCTCTCAGAGTTCCATCGTTGGCTGAAACAGGGGGAGTTGTTTGATTTGCGATCGCAACTGGCCACTCCCCGCGACTCCCTCTCGGAACTAGGAGGAGATGCGGGGAAACCCGGGGGCAAAACCAGCTTATTTCTCACCTGTAGCCCCCTAGAAATTGCCCGTTTTCCCTGGGAAACTTGGGAATTTGGACGGCATATCGAGGTGGTGCGATCGCCCCCTCTCATCCGCGCCCAAACCCTGCCCCGTCAGTCGTTCCGACGAGGGAAAGCCCGAGTTTTAGCAATTTTAGGAGATGAGACGGGACTCAATTTTACGGGTGAGCGTCTGGCCCTGAAGCGTCAACGGCATCTGTTGGATGTTCACTATCTAGGTTGGCAACCGGGGGAAGAAACCCGCGCCCTGAAACAGCGGATTTGTCAAGCGATCGCCGACCCCAAAGGCTGGGATGTTCTCTTTTTTGCTGGTCATAGTAACGAGTCAGCCTTGCTCGATGGACAAGTGGCGATCGCCCCCCACACCGCCCTCTCCATCAAAGATCTCAGTCCTTATCTACAACAGGCCCAACAACGGGGCCTACAATTTGCCCTCTTTAACTCCTGTTCCGGCTTAGACATTGCCCAGTCCCTCATTAGCCTTGGATTAGCCCAAGTGGCCATCATGCGTGAACCCATCCACAATGAAGTCGCTCAGGAGTTTCTGGTGCAGTTCTTACAAGGTCTCGGAACCGGAGACACCGTACAAGCCGCATTACGGGGCGCCTGTGAGTTCCTGAAATTAGAGAAAAATCTTACCTATCCCTCCGCCTATTTAGTCCCCTCTCTATTTCGCCATCCCGATGCCCAACCCTACCAGGTGCAACCCTGCGGCTGGCGGGGACTCTGGCGACGTTGCCGACCCAGCAAACTCGAAGTCATCGGTGTGAGTAGTCTACTGCTGTTGAGCCTCGTCCCCAATCTACAACATGAGTTATTAGAGCAACGAGTGGCTGTTCAGGCCCGGTATCGCCATTGGACCGGTCAAGTGGCCGTCGAGGAGGTTCCGCCGGTGTTGTTGGTGATGGTGGATCAACAGACCTTTCAACGGCAAAACTTGACCCACTATAAACCCATTGACCGTCAGCTTTTAGGGACGATTTTTGCGGCAGTGATGGAGACGGGAGTGCCGGTGGTGGGGGTGGATTATCTCTTGGATTTACCCGATCCTCGGGGTCAGGATGAGGTGATGCGACAGGTGTTAGCTGAATCGGTCCAGCGTCAAATTTGGTCGGTGTTGATTACAGTCCGCAATCCTGGCGGCGATTGGATTCCGGTTCATCCTCATGTGGCGGAAGGGTCATGGATTTTACAGGGTGATGCTTGGGTTCCCTTTTGGCGGATTCGTCCCCGCCGCCCGTCGTCTCGTCATCGCAACGCCTTTAGTTATCAGTTGGCGATCGCCCATCGTCTCGGACAACAGCCTCTGGATGAGTCCCGAGGGGAGTCACGGGAGCGTCAAGTCCAGCAATTCCTCCAGGATGACCCAGAACAAGGCTTATCTCCTTGGGCGGAGTTGCATCCCGTGACCCTGTTTTCCTATCGCCTGCAACAGCGTTGGCTGCAACCGCTACTGGACTTTTCTCTCCCCCCGGAGATGGTTTATGAGACGATCGCCGCCTGGGAACTGTTGGAGTCAGGGGAATCGGCGTTAGGGGAGTTGAAGCGACGGGATTGGTCCGAGGCGATCGCCATTATTGCACCGGGAGGCTATTACGAGGCGGGGATTGACCGGGATGGGGGCGATAATTTACCCTCCCCGGCGGCGATCCGCTATTGGCGACGACAGCGGGGACAGGCGGCGATGGGGTTCACTGGGGGAGAGGCTCACGCTTATATGACCCATCATTTTTTAACCAATCATCTGGTGATTCCAATTCCCGATAGCTGGTGGCTGTTGGGGATGGCACTGATCTTGAAAGGAGGGACAATTTATGCTCAGGAGGGTTTGGCGTGGCGCGGTCGTCGCTGGCTGTGGTCTGGGTTGGGGGCGATCGCCGCCTATGGTCTGTTCTCGTTACAACTCTATATCACGGCTGGGGTGCTTTTGCCCTGGTTGTTTCCAGGGTTGGTGATCGCGCTGTATAGCTTAGAAATTTGGCAGGAGGACGGTTTATGAAAGGTTTAGGGTGTACGGCAATGGCTCTGATCGCGGTTCTGGGATTATCGAGTCCCGTTTGGGGGCAATCGTCCCAGGAGGAGAGCAGTGCTGATAATGTCGAAGATCCCGGACCCGGTCGTCCGTCGGGGTCTCGGGACTTGCGGTTGTGTTTCCAAGTGTCCCAGTGGTTAGACATTGCGGTTCCCGCACACTTCGCGAACGAGCAGGAGTTTTCCGGTTTCTTGGAGAACTGGGACAATTTTAGGTTCAGTGATGTCGGGTTAGAGCCGGGAACCTTGTCCCAGGAGACATCCCCGGTCCGCTTACCTAGTGAAATCACGGAGATGGTTGAGTTGGACTGGCGATTTCCTCAACACTCGGATGTCCCACAGATAGGGGTTGTCGGCTGTTTTCCCTCCTGGATACCATCATTTTCGCGAGAAAGTGAATAACTGTTGTATCTGTAGAAATACATATAATTAGCACTATGATTTGGGTGAACCACAATGAATCTGCTACTAGATTTGGGACTTTCTATGGCCATGATGCCCGCAACTACGATTACAGCTCCCCTAGAGCTGTTGAGTTTGGAACGCCAACCCGAACGACGCCGACGTGGCTCTCAGTTGCCGCAGCGGCATCACGAGGGGGTCGCCTTATCGTTTGAAGACTGGATTCGTGAGGGGTTTCGCCATTTTGAGGGCGATCGCTTTGAGGAGGCCTTAACGGTCTTTGATGGGGTGATCGAGGCCGATGCTCGCATTGCGATCGCCTGGATGGGGCGCGGGTTTGTGTTAAATGAGTTGAAACGCTATGACGAGGCGATCGATGCCTTTGAGCAGGCGTTGAACTTAGACAAACACCTCTATTATGCCTGGGTGGGATTGGGACGTGCTAGGGAGGCCAACGGCTCCCCCGAGTCTGCCTTATACGCCTATGATCCTGCCCTGGAGCTTAACACTGAGATTGTTTGGGCCTGGTATTATCGAGGCATCTCTCTGATGACCTTAGAGCAGTATGAGGAGGCGTTGGAATCTTTGGATCAGGCGTTACGGTTGAGTCCTCAATGGGCCTCAATCTGGCACTGTCGCGGCTGGCTGTTGGGAACGATGGAACGCTACGAGGCGGCGATCGCCTCGTTTGATCAGGCATTAGCTTTAAACCCCCAAGACCCCTGGACTTGGTATTATCGGGGTTTATCCCTGGCCTTTGCCGGAGAACCCCAGGAAGCGTTCGAGTCCGTCAGCCAAGCCTTACGGATTAAACCCGGTTTAAGTCGCGCTCAAGACCTATTTGAGCAGTTACAGTGCCTCTTGAGCCACTAAAATTGGGGCCGCATCTCGTTGATTCATCTCGTTGATTTATCCGGTTGGGGCGAGTTCGTGGC
>NZ_JAWOCL010000036.1:0-7681 GCF_046483825.1 Sodalinema sp. | reverse complement strand
CCTGTTCCCTGTTCCCTGTTCCCTGTTCCCTGTTCCCTATTCCCCCAACAACCCCTCCAACGTCGACAACAACTCCGGCTGCGAGAGAGGTTTCGTCAAATAGCCGGTACAGCCGAGTTCCTTGGCAATTTGCTGATATTTTTGGCTACTGTGGGAGGTTAGCATGACAATCGGTAATTGGGCCAATTCTCCTCCCTGGCGACAATAGGTGAGGAACTCAAACCCGTTCATATGGGGCATTTCGATATCGCACAGGGCCAGGGCAATCTCAGGATGATCTCGAAGTTGAGAAATCGCCTCCTGACCATCTCGGGCCTGAACCACCTCATAGCCAGCATCTCGTAAGGTAGCCGTGAGGGTATGGCGGAGGTTAATCGAGTCATCAATCACCAATAGCACAATTGACTCGCGGACGGCTTCACTGGCCGCCGGAGAGAGGGACAGAGGTGAGGGTCCCCCGTTAGATTGACTGGGTTGGCCGAGGGTAAAACGTGAGGTGGTTTGGGTATCGCCGCTAAACTGGGTTCGAGAGACAATGTTTTGCGGTAAAACGGGACCCGCCTGAGTTTGGAAGATTTCCCCGCCATCGATGACCAAGGCCAGACGACTATCACTGAGGATACTACAGCCATAGACATAAGGCGGTGGCGCGATCGCCTGGCCCAGCGGACGAATCACCAACTCCTGTTCCCCAATAATCCGGTCAACCTCCAACCCCATTAAGCGGCCCGCCTGACGCAACAACAAAATCGGCGCACTCAAATCTCGGGAAATGGAGAGTTTGTTGGTGGTGGGTTCTTGTTTCTCCTCCACTAGAGAGGATTGATAATGCAGTAAATCCGCTAACTGACGCACCGACACCATGGTACGGGTGTCATCTTCCCCCTCCAGTTGCAAGACGCGATGATTGTCAAAATGCTTCAGATGGCCCGGTGGCGGCATGACAATTTTGTCGATAGAGTCGAGTAACAATCCATACGCAGACCCTCCCGCCTGAACCACCAGTAATTTGGCAATGGTAATTGAGAGGGGAATCTGGAGAATAAACACCGTTCCCTGGCCCGGCTGTGACTCAACGCCAATTCTGCCTTTGAGGGCCTGAAGTTGCGATCGCACCACATCCAAGCCGACACCCCGGCCAGAAATCTCGTTCACCTGGCCCGCCGTCGAGAATCCCGGTTCAAACAAGACATCTAAACTCTTCGTGGAAATAATCTGTCGCGCCTCGTCTTCCGAGAGGAACTTTCCTTCGACGGCTTTGCGACGAATCCCTTCTAAATTCAACCCCCGACCATCATCGCGCACCTCAATGGTCGTCTGGACCCCCTGATTATAGGCACGAATGGAAATCGTCCCCGCTTCAGGTTTCCCCGCCGCCAGACGGTCTTCAGCGGACTCAATCCCATGATCAAAGGCGTTACGCACTAAGTGCAGCAGGGGTTCATAGAGTTTTTGGGCGATACTCTGTTCAATTAGGAGATCGTTACCCTCCATCTCCAGCTGGACCTGTTTTCCCTGAATCCGAGACAGTTGTTGCAGCATCAAGGGGAACCGCTGTAACACTTCCCCAAAGGGCAACATCCGCACATCGACTAAGTCATCTTGCATCACAGAAAGCAATTGTTGTTGTTTTTCCATCAATTGGGCCAGTTCACGGCTACGACCGTAAATATCCTCGGTGTTTTGCTCAATTCCGCTCACTTGGCCAAAGGCCGTTTTCAGCAGTAGATGCAAATCGGCAATACTATCAAAATTAAAGCCATCGCCAGCAAGGGGGGGACTTAGAGGCGTTCCGGCCTGGGGATCTCGCCCGATTAAACGGGCCGCGTCCCCGGTGACGGTGAGGGTTCGTTCAGACCAATCGAGAAGTTGGCTGATGGTGTCTCGATGTTGATGCAGTTGCGATCGCAGCCGTACCGCCGACTGTTGTAGGGCCTCTTCTTCCATGGCCTGACGGTTGCGATCGACCAATAACTCCCCCAGACGGTGATTGAGGCGTTCTAACCCCTTGATATCCACACTCACCAACTGACGAGTGGCCCCCTCACTTCCCTGATTGGCGGCTTTCTTGTTTTTCCCAGACTCGGGAGATTGAGGCGTTTCCTCAAAAAATTCCCCCTCTTGAACGGGATCTTCGACGACATCGGAGGGGGTTTTATCCGAGAGGGGAGTACTCAGAGACGCCGCTTCGGGAGATTCCGTCGGGCCGGTTCCAGACGTCACCCCGGAACCGGCTTCTAACTCACTCTCGGGCGCCATTTCTGACTCGGAACTCGAGTTCACCTCCTCTTCATCGGCCACCATCGACTCCGCCATCGACTCCGCCATCATCTCCGGGGCCTCCTCCTCCAAATCTCCCCAAACCCCTTCGAGAAGATCCTCATCTTCGGCTAAATCTTCCTCCACGGCGGCGGTCATAAGTTGCGCAATGGCGGGAGAGTCAAGCCAGTTTTTCTCCTGTTTTGACACGGGGGGGAGGCGTTGGTAGCGATCGCCGATGGTCCGATTGAGACGACGCAGGGCCTCGACGACCATCACATCGTCATAGGTTTTCGGCTGCTGGGTATCACTGCGGTATTGAAACTTCGCCAACATCACCAACATCGAGAGTAAGGTCCAATGGCGATAGAGGGCCAAGCTTGAACTCTCTTGAGGGTCTTCAATGGAGGCTAAAAACCGCTCTAGCCATTTCTTAATCCCCGAAACAGTTTTAACCACCGTTTTTTTATGATTCACCGCTTTGCGAGGCAATTTGGGAATCATTAACTCAAAACAAAAGTTGGCCAGGGGAATCTCTTCCTCCCGCGCAAACCAAGCGGCGATCGCCCGAATCGCTCCCTCGAAAAAGTCCGCTACTGACCGCGATACCGGTTTTCCATAGCGTTTATCTGCCAAAAACTCCCGAAATTGTTTGAGTTCTACATCTAACGCCGTCTCCTCTTGGAGTGTTAAAGACTTTGCCGGGGAATTAGAACCTTTAGAATTAGAACCTTTAGGATTAGAACCTTTAGAATTAGAACCTTTAGAATTAGAGGGAATCGGACTCGGTTCTGGAGTTCCCGCCGCTAAGGCCAGCAACGCCTCAGAGGGCGATCCTCCCGAGTCGCGATCGCCTCCTAACACCTGTCGTTGTCCCTGTTGATAATCCGCCAACGCCAACTCACCAATGCGCAACACCTGATCTGGACAACGCTCTAATGCCTGTAAAACAGTCTCAGCAATCTGACTCCAACCCGACAAATTTAACGACTCACCTAAGCCAATAAATACCTCAGTTCCAGACTTTAAATTCGCGGCAACTGCCGTCGTATCTCCTTCTGCTAAAAGCGTTTCTAGTTCATCTAATCGCTGTTTTACACCAATTTCAAAAATAGATTTAGCAATATCAAACCCTAATTCTGACGAGGTTGGAATATACTCTTTTTGTCCAAAATCATCCCCTAATTTCTCTCGTAATCGAGCCAAAACATCCGCCGCCCGATTCAGTAAAATCTCCTCATCAATAGGCGTTTGATTCATCTCCGCCGTCAAGGCATTACGTAGGCATTCATAGCCCTCAAATAAAAGCCCTTCTAATTCATTATCAATGGGAATTTCTTCATTATAAAGTGCCTTAAAGGCATCTTCCATCGAATGAGAAATCGACTTTAAACCCTCAAGTCCGACATTGGCCGCCGCGCCTTTCAGAGTATGAGTTGCCCGCATCATCCCATGGACATTCTGCACCCGATTTCCGTCATGAAGTTTCAACAAGCCATCTTCTAAAGCTTGCAGCAACTCCGGAGCTTCACTCAGGAAATAAACATATCCTTGATCACGACGGCTGTTCATAAGTGAATTGTTAATACTTAAGCGTTAATCTTGAGAGTTTAGCCACAAGAGGGCGACCCCAAAGGTACGCCCCTATTCTTGCCTCTTGCCATCCCCTCTTGGGAGGGGTTAGGGGTGGGTTATGCCTCTTGCCATCCCCTCTTGGGAGGGGTTAGGGGTGGGTTATGCCTTCTCCCCTCTGTTCCCTGTTCCCTGTTCCCTGTTCCCTGTTCCCTATTCCCTTCCCCCCTAACTCACCTTAAACTGTCCCGCACTGGTTTGTAACTCTTGAGCGGTTGTCAGAGCATCCTTAAAGCGGGACGAAATGGCGATGGAGTTCTCAGAGGTTTGGTTGGCGATTTCGGCGATACCGCGCATCATCTCCGTCACCGATTGAGCCTGTTCCGTCTGCACCCGCGTCGCATCCGTAATCCCCTGCACCAACTCGCCAATTTGCCCAGTAGCGGCCACAATCTCATTCAGGGTTTGGCGTGTTTCGCCCACCAAGTTGGTTCCTTTCGTCACCTGTTCCGAGGCCATTTCCATCGCCAGGGTAACGTCTTTGGTTTCCGCCTGAATTTCCTGCACCAGATTCTCAATTTCCGTCGTCGCATCGGCGGACTGACGGGCCAGAGAACGCACCTCATCAGCAACCACCGCGAAGCCGCGTCCATATTCCCCGGCCCGGGTGGCTTCAATGGCGGCATTCAACGCCAACAAGTTGGTTTGGGTGGCAAAGTTGTTAATCAGGTTCACCACTTTGGCGATGTTTTGCGAGGATTGCGTCAATCGTCCAATCCCTTTGGCGGCGGCGGCCACGGTTTGGCGAATGTCGGCAATCCCTTCGACGGTGCGGTTCATGGCATCATCTCCCGCCTCTAGGGTGCGGTTAGCCCCCTGTAGGGCCACTTCCACCTGTTGGGCATTGCCGGCGGTGGTTTGGGTGAAACCCACCACATCCTGAATGCGATCGAGGGTTTTGCTGATTTCCTCAAACTGCTTTTGCGCCTGGTCCGATAACTCCATCAGCGACGCATCGCTACTTTCGGAGGTTTGAACCACTTTCCCGGCGGCGGTTTGAACCTGCATGACGATTTTCCGTAGGCTTTGCAGGGTGTTGTTGAAGGAGTCGGCCAGGGTTCCCATTTCATCTTCGGTGACGGGAATCCGCACCGTTAAATCCCCATCTAGGGCGGGACGCACGGCCATCAACAGTTCTAAGGCTCGTTTTTGTAGTTGTTCTTTCGCGGCTTTGTCCCGTTGGGCAGCGGCTTCGAGTTGGACGGACTGCTCTTGGAGTTGTTGCAGATATTCACTCTGTTGGATGGCGACGCCGAGTTGGGTGCCGATTTGTCGCAGTAGGGTGACTTCTTCGTTTTCCCAATTGCGAGGGCCGTCGTTTTGGTAGGCGGCCAACAGTCCCCAGAGTTTTGAGCCTTTGAAGATGGGGACGATCGCATAGGCGCGACATTGGTATTGTTCGAGGACTTCGAGATAACAGGTGGTGAACCCGGCCTGATAGATATCCTCGACAGCAAAGGCCTGTTGACTTTGGAAACGTCCCCCTTCGGTTTCTTGCAGATAGGTATCTCGACTGGCGGGGCCGCTCGATTGGGGGGCCAGTTGGCCCGACTGTTGCCGCTCAATCAGGCTCGTCATCTTGTCGCATTGGCTGACGTTCTCTTGGAGAGCCGGAACCTGTTGCTGTCGCTGCACCAAGGGCGACCAGGTGGCACCGACGGATTCGGCGATAAACGACCCACTCCAGTCTTCGGCAAATTGATAGACACAGACGCGATCGGTTTTCAGCAGTTGTCGCACTTCTGTGGTGGTGGTGTCGAAGATGGTGTCGAGGTCCAGGGATTCCCGGATGCGTTCGATGACTTGGGCCACGGCGCGATCGCGGTCGGCGGCCCGAGCAATGCGTTCCGATTGACGGCGCAGTTCCTGGACGGTTTCGGCTTGTTGCAGGGCGACCCCCAGTTGGTCGGCGATGCGCACTAGCAGTTGCACTTCGTCGTCTTGCCATTCGCGGGGGGCATCGTTTTGATAGGCGGCGAGAATCCCCCAGAGGGTTTCTCCTTGGAAGATGGGAACTAGGGTATAGGCGCGGGCCTCGAACTGTTCGAGGAGTTCGACGTGGCAAGGATCATGGCCGGCTTCGTAGATATCGGTGACGGCGTAGGTTTCCCGGTAGGCGTAGCGTCCCCCTTGGTTCTCTTCGAGGTAGGTATCTTTCCAGACGCGGTCGACTTCGGGACCCACCAGTTTCCCCCAGCCGGGGGTGACGGACTCAGCCACAAACTGACCGCTGAAGTCGGGGTTAAATTCATAGACGGCGACGCGATCGCATTGCAGCAACAGCCGCACTTCTTTGGTGGTGACGTTAAAGATACTGTTGATATCCAAGGATTGACGGATGCGGTCAATGACTTGGGCCACGGTGCGATCGCGATCGGCCGCTTGGCTAATGCGATCGGACTGACGACGCAGTTGGGACACGGTTTCGGCTTGTTGCAGGGCCACCCCCAGTTGGTCGGCGATACGCTGCAACAGGTCCACTTCGCTGTTTTGCCATTCGCGGGGGCCATCGTTTTGATAGGCGGCCAAAATTCCCCAGAGATGTTCTCCTTGGAAGATGGGAACCAGGGTATAGGCCCGGGCCTCGAACTGTTCGAGGAGTTCGACGTGGCAGGGGTCATGGCCGACGGTGTAGATATCACTCACCGCATAGGTTTCATGGTCGGCGTAGCGTCCCCCTTGGTTTTCTTCGAGGTAGGTATCTTTCCAGACTCGTTCGACATCTTCGCCGACGAGTTTCACCCAGCCGGAGGTGACGGACTCAGCCACAAACTGACCGCTAAAGTCGGGGTTGAATTGATAGACGGCCACGCGATCGCATTTCAGCAGTAAGCGCACTTCCTTGGTGGTGGTGCGGAAGATAATATCGATGTTCAGGGATTGGCGAATCCGCTCAATCACCCGCGCTACACTACGATCGCGGTCTTGAACCCGGTCAAAGGAGTGACGCAGCCGCTCAAGGACATCCTCAACTTGCTGAGGATTCGGCTCTAGCATGGACCGGTGATGACCGTTGAGACTTTGGCTGAAGCTGATCAACTCGCTGGCCACTTGGCGCAAAATGGCAATTTCTCGCTCTGACCAAGAATAGGGATTCTGACAATGCTGAACCGACAACACCCCCCAGAGTTTTTGACCGACTTTGAGGGGAATGGTTAGGGCCGCTTGTACCTGGTAGCGGTTGAGGATTTGTTGTTGATGTGGGGTTAAGTTCGTGCGAGATTGGTCGGCGATGGAGATAAAACCCAGACTTTGGTAGTCATCGAGGGTTTCAAAGCCGAATGCTGCAATGTGGAGGCGATCGCCTAACGCGGGAGTCCAGCCTCGGCCCACGGCTTCGGCGACAACGGTTCCGGTGAGGTTGGCCCCGTTTTGACTGGTTAGGGAAAGTTCCCCTTGAGACATCCCGTTACCATTTCCGCCGCCATTGAGTCCTAATCCTGGGGTCTGGAATCCTGACGTCTGGAATTGGTCGATGAAGCTGTCAATGCTGCGATCGCAGAGGCGGTAAATTAGGGCGCGATCGCACTTAAACACCTGGCTGAGTTGCACCACCAACTCCTGACAAGCGCGTTCGAGGCTCGTCGCCGTCTGTAAGGGTTCGGTAATCTTGGCCGCCTGTTGGCGAATCGCTTTGAGTTGCTGTTCAAGGCTTTGGGCGATGGGGGCCGAGAGGTTGGCTGTGGCCGGGGAAGTGGATTCGCGAGGAGACATGGCTTAATTCGGGAGGCAAGAGACAACAGACAAACATGGAGGAGAAGGCGAAAGACCCGAGGTCAGCGGCCTTCAC
>NZ_JAWOCL010000033.1:0-24011 GCF_046483825.1 Sodalinema sp. | reverse complement strand
GGCTAAACACAGGACACTAGAAGTGAGCAGTTGACGTCGTTTCGTGGTTGGTGAGGGAGCGATGGATTCACTCCCTCGCTGATCTTTTGGACGGGTTTAAGACGCGCGATCGCACCAAACCGCTCGCACCAAACCGCAATGATCATAGCGAAACCCTGGAGAGGTTGGGTTAAGATGACATTAACGCCCTGCTAATGCTTGTTTTTTAATTGGGAATTGAGGGGAGTTGAGTCTGATGGGTTGAGTGGTTAGGGTTAGCACCAATGAAGGCGATCGCGGGACTCAAAACCAAATCAGCCGGAGGGTTGGACCTTCCGGCTGATGACTGTATTAAGTGGTAACAATTATAGGCTGAGGGTCGAGACTCAATAAGATGCACGCGGGGTTTAAAAACTTTCAAAGATTAAATCTAATGCACTAGCGTTTCCTGCTCGATTGAGGACTGCCGACTTAGGCAACAGCTTCAACAGCCGCAGGACTTTCGAACATTTTGAAGACGCGATCGAGTTGAGTCAACTCAAAGATGATGCGAATCGCCGGTGAGACAGCGCAGAGTCCAAACTGGATATTGATGTTTTGGGCGAGTTTTAAGGCGGAGACGAGTGCCATCAGTCCAGCACTATCGAGGGATTCGGTCTGTTCCATATCAACGAGAACGACGGGAGTGGTTCTCGCGGCCACCGCAGAGGTCAGTTGTTGACGGACTTGTTCCGCATTTGCGGCGTTGAGATGTCCGCTGAGGCGGACGACGGTTACGTTGGGGGCTTGGGTTGCGGTGTGCATGGCTATATCTGAATCCAAAAACTAATTTCGCTTGTATAGTCTCAAGGTAGAGCATCCCTTGGGCTAGGCGCTACTGAAACGGGCCAAGTTTGCGGAATCTTTGTTTTTCTCCCCCCTTATGTGAAGATTTGGAAAAGTTGGCCCATCCAAAGGTATCTATAACTACCAATTGAAAAAAAGGTATGCCATACTGGAGGACGATGACAGCGCTTCAGTTATGCTAAGTTGCCGCCTCAATTCCTCAATCTTAAGTTGACTCAATATGCAGTGATGCAGATCACTTACAAGATAGGGTTGCGATCGCATGAGGGCGTCAGCTTTAGACGGATGATAAAGGCATAGAATTATCCGGATTATCATGAAAGCGTCAGCGGCAATCCGTCATCTTGTTGAAAAAGTCCTTTATGTCAAACGGTTAACCCCCGATCTGGAAAATCAGATCAATGCCGAGTTAACGCGAATGGGATATGTCTCAGATGTGGACTATGAGGCTCTCGAACTTCTGATGGACCAAATGGACCGAGGGGTGATTCAACTGGTCTCGAACCCCTAACCTCCCCGGCTGTAACAGCTTCTGTTAGGGTTGGCACGGGACGAAGGACGGCTCTCTATCTACTCCTGAGACATAGGCGACTTCAATGATCGCGTTTCTAAGTTTCTAAATTTTTGGTCTTATTTTTGGTCTTAGTCGTCCCAAGTTTGACCCCTAGCATCAGCTATTAACTCGCGTTGAGACGTTCGCTAGTCGTTTCAGGGTGTTTCTATAACGCTCAACGTTAAGCCACGATAGTGTAAGTTTGATACCCTCATCCCCCAGACCCCAGACTCGATCGCATCGGCTCATGGGGTTTTTCTGCTGTCTCATCTGCTGTCTCATCTGCTGTCTCATCTGCTGTCTCAAGGTGAATCTTCAGAGAAGCGGGGGTCGTCAAAGCCTTAAAATCGAGTCAGACAGCGGCCGCCATCTAAGATAGCCATCCAACATTGCTCTATGACCCAAGATCTACAAGACCAAATCTTCTCCCTGCAACAAACCATCCAAAGCCTGGAACAAGAACGCCGTGATCTAGCCATTCATCCACGGCTTCCCCCGGAGGATGCGCCTCCGGCCGTGATTGTGGAAGCTTACCGCGCTCAGGCCCGTGCGAGTGCTGAACAGGCCGCCGAGATTAAGGGGATTGATGATGCGATCGCCGCGTTACAACTGCAACTACGACAAAAGCGGGCCTTGGTGGGTCATTACCGCGACCATCAACGAGATCCCTTGCGCGAGGAAATCGAGCAAGCCAAAGCCAAAGCCGAACATTACGCCGAACGGATTAACGAACTCAGTGGTGAACTCATCGTTGAAGTGCGAGCGCTCAAAGCGATCGCCGATCAACTCAGTCCCCTCTACTGGCAATATGAAGGGAAACCCTTTATCACCGGCTTTAAGCGGGTGACGGTTCCTCACGTGCGCTCCGATAGTACGGTCTGGAATGTGGTCAACCGGGTCGTTTGAGGGAAAATGAGTCAACATCTCTCCCGAGCATCTATCCTAAGATTTTCGACAGATTTTCGACATTCGGCGCTCGAATGCGATACAACAAGATTCGGAGTCCCCGAGTCTAATCCCTCTTTGTCTATCTTATTAGTCCAACTATGATCGAAGTCGAACAACTCCACAAACGCTATGGAACAACTCAAGCCATCCAAGATGTGAGTTTTTCCGTAGAGAAAGGGGAAATCTTGGGTTTTCTGGGTCCGAATGGAGCGGGAAAGACAACCACCATGCGGATCTTGACCGGATATCTCCCGGCCAGTTCCGGGACGGCTCGGATTGCGGGGTTTGATGTCCATGATCAGTCAATGGATGTACGTCAACGCATTGGCTATTTGCCCGAAAGCCCGCCGTTGTACAGTGAAATGAGCGTTGAGGGGTTTTTGCATTTTGTGGCGCGGATTAAGGGCGTTTCAGCGGGCGATCGCCCCCAACGAGTAGACCGCTCCATTGAGCAATGTGGGTTGAGCGATCGCCGCAAAAGCCTGATCCGCAAACTGTCCAAAGGGTATCGCCAACGGGTCGGGATTGCTCAGGCGATCGTCCATGATCCACCGGTGATTATCCTCGATGAACCCACCGTTGGCCTCGATCCTCGCCAAATTATCGAAGTCCGCAACCTGATCAAATCCCTGGCCGGAAATCACACCATTATCCTGTCGACCCACATTCTCCCGGAAGTCAGCATGACCTGTAGCCAGGTGGCGATCATCAATCGCGGCCAAATCGTCGCCACCGATCGCCTCGACAACCTCATGGAACATCTGACGGGGGGAACCTACTATGATGTCGAAGTCGGTGGCGGTGTTGATGGGGTGGAAACGGCGATTGGGTCTTATCTGGGTTATCTCCCTAATCTGCGATCGGTAGATCCGCTTCCCCGCAACGATCTCCCCGAAGGACGGTATCGCTTCCGCATCACCGTCGAACCCGGTTCAGAACCCGGTTCCGAGATTGCAGCCGCTATCCTGGACGGGAAACTACAACTTCATGAAATGCGTCGCAGTCGCGCCAGTCTCGAAGATGTCTTCTTGCAACTGACGACCGAAGAGAAAATGGCGGAAGACGCCGCCGAGGACGACGCAGAGACATCAGAAGCCGCCGCCGAGGACGAGACGTCATCTCAAGAGACGTCATCTCAAGAGACGTCATCTCAAGACTCAGATCCTAACCCCGATGACTCTCCCGAGTCGAAACTCCCGTCCGACAGCTAATCCCGCTCATCCGAACCTCCCCTGTCCTCTATTTTTTGACCTCGAATGCGCCTAATTTTTGCTAATATCATTGCTATTTATCGTAAAGAACTTCAGGGGTATTTTGCCTCACCTCTAGCGATGGCGATCGCCGGTATTTTCTGGTTAATTTCCGGGTTTTTCTATATCACCATTCTCCTCGATCCACAACGAGGAATCCTTGCTCAAGTTGCCACCCAAGCCGCCGTTCAGCAAGAGTTAGGAACTCCTCGCCCTCCCCTAGATGTTCCCTATGAATTTCTGCAATTTTTCCTAGGAACCGTGGCATCTCTATCACTGTTTATTTTGCCAATTTTATCCATGGGACTCTATGCCGAAGAACGGAAACAGGGAACTCTCGAACTATTAGCCACATCGCCGGTTTATAACTGGACGGTTGCTACGGGAAAACTCCTGGGGGTCGTGACGTTTTATATCACCATGATCGCCCCCTTACTTCTCTATGAAGCCATCACCTTTAGCGTGGCTGAGCCAGCCTTTCCCGCGACCATTCCCCTACTCGGACATTTAGGCTTAATCCTGCTGGCCGCCAGTGTTTTATCCTTGGGAATGTTTATTTCCTCCTTGACGGATAGCACAATTCTTTCAGCAATTCTCACCTTTGCTCTGGTCTTGTTTTTGTGGATCATAAACCTGATTGCAGCCAATGTCCCTGGTCCCGTGGGGGAAGCTCTGGCTCATCTGTCAATTTTGGAAAACTATAGCAATTTAGTTCAGGGAGTGGTTGATGTCGGTAGTTTAGTCCTCTTTGCTAGTTATATCTTTTTGGGAATTTTCCTAACGGCCCAATCTATTGACACCCTACGTTTCCAACAAAACTAATTCCCTGCCCTCGTTTTTAAACAATTATGGTCAATATCCTTAAAAAATACTGGAATGTTCTCTTATGGCTGGGTTTATTTCTAAGCGTAGCCGGACTAACAAGCGGTGCTGTTGCTGGGGTTTGGACTCCGATTCCGGCCTCACTCATCGTCGCGGGAGTCATCATCTTGGGGATTTGGCTCATCTACCTGGGAGCGTTTCAACGAGGGTTTTGGGCGCGGCGATCGACTGAGGCGGGAACTAACGCCATTTTTGCGACAGCAGCGGTTCTTTTGATTCTCGTGTTGATGAATTTCTTGGCGGTTCGCGCCGGGGTTCGTTTTGATGTCACGGAAACTCAACGCTTTACTCTTGCACCTCAAACTCAAACCTTGATTCGTAATTTAGAGGAACCGGTGAAGGTGTGGGTGTTCTCCTCGCAACCCAATGAGAGAACGGTGGAGTTGTTAGACAACTATCGCCGCATTGCACCCGATCGCTTCGATTATGAATTGGTTAATCCTCAAGCCAATCCTGGATTGGTTCAGACGTTTGATGTTACCTCCGTAGGAGATGTATTTCTCGAAATGGGCCAGCAACGTCAATATGTGACTACCTTGGACTTAGAACCTCTGGCTGAAGCTCAACTCACTCGTAGTTTAGCTCAGTTGCAAGGGGGCGATCGCCTGACGGTGTATATGCTACAAGGCCATGGAGAACCGGCGGTTTTAGCCGATGGGGAAGAGTCCATTTCCCGAGCGGTGCGAGCCTTGGAGGAAAATGCAGCGGTGGTGAACTCGCTCAATCTCATTGAACAAGGACGAGTTCCCGAGGATGCTGATCTCGTTGCGATTATTGGCCCCACCAGTCGCCTCTTTGAACCGGAACTCGAGGCGTTGGATGACTATTTAGGTGAGGGTGGCTCGGTGTTCGTGTTAGTGGACCCCAATACAGACCCCGGTTTAGAGGACTGGTTAGCAGATTGGGGGATTCGGCTTGATGAACGGATTGCGATCGATCCCGATCGCTGGGTTCAAGGGTTTGGCCCAGCGGCCCCCCTGGTTCTCGACTACGGAACTCATCCTATTACTGAAGACTTTGGCCGCAATTACACGATTTTTCCAGTGGCTCGTCCGATGGAGTATGACACGGTCGAAGGGGTTGAGATGACTCCGTTGTTATTCACCAGTGACGCGAGTTGGGCCGAAGCCACTCTCGAAGAAGGACCCGATTGGCAATTTAATGCCGAAAGCGATCGCCCTGGCCCCCTTGTTTTAGGGGTTGCGGCTCGTCGAGAGCTGTCTGAAGTCGATGAGTCGGCGGAAGTGACGGAACCGGCTGAGCCGGAAGATGAGCCAGAGACGGAGGAACCACAGGAGAATGAGCCTGAGGCGAGTGAAGGGGTGGAAGAAACGGCGGAGGATGTCGAAACTCCCGCAGAGACTCCTGAAGAGACTCCTGAAGAAACGGCGGAGGATGTCGACACTCCTGAGGATGTCGACACTCCTGAGGATGTCGAGACTCCCGCAGAGACTCCCGCAGAGACTCCTGAAGAAACGGCGGAGGATGTCGACACTCCTGAGGATGTCGAGACTCCCGCAGAGACTCCCGCAGAGACTCCCGCAGAGACTCCTGAAGAAACGGCTGAAGAGACTCCCGAGGAAACCCGTGAAGCGCGTTTGGTGGTTGTCGGGGATTCTGATTTTATGACTAACGCCTTTTTTGACGGACAATTAAACAGTGACTTCTTCCTAAATAGTGTGTCTTGGCTCAGTGATGACGACAGCGGCGAAAGCCTAACCATTCGTCCTCGGGAAGTGGTCGATCGCAATATCATGATGACCCCACGGATTGCCCGTTTACTGAGTTGGACCGCCTTAGTCACCTTCCCGGTGATTGGCTTTGCAACCAGTGCGGTGCTTTGGTGGACTCGCCGTTAAAGACAGGTCGGGTGGGCAAGATCTTGCTCATCCGACGAGGATAAATTTGGGTCTTCAGGATATACGGTGTGATTTGTTGCATTGGATACAAAATTGTAGAGGAACCCACCCCTAGCCCCTCCCAGGAGGGGAACCCACCCCTAGCCCCTCCCAGGAGGGGATTTTTCGCCCCTACAGCAACGGATGTAATCCGCCATAAATTTTCCTTATAACCCTGAAACCAGAAGACCCATAAATCTGAGAATTATAAATCCAAAACGGAACGGGCTTTAGAAACAATTTCTTTGGGACGAAATGGCTTCGTCATGTAGAAATCTGCCCCAACCGCAAAGCCTTCTTTTTTCTCTAACTCTTGTCCTTTTGCGGTTAGCATGATGATATAAATATCAGTTTTGTTCCAGTCTTTTTTAATGGTTTTACAGACTTCAAGCCCATTTTTTTTGGGCATCATCACATCTAAGAAAATTAGATTGGGATGCTCTTCTTCAACAACCTCTAAGGCTTCGAGTCCATTCTGAGCCATGAGCAGCTCAACCCCTTCATCTTCTAAATCTTCCAGGGCTTGCTCTAATAAAATCCTAATATTCGGTTCGTCGTCCACAATCAAAATTTTTAAACACATCTTATTTTAGGAATTGTAGAACTAATGGTGTCCGCTATTGACCACTCTTTAGGGTTGTTATTAATCATGTTGGTGGTGGTTTTGCGAGATGACTAAAATTAGAATCATCCACCACCATAGCACCTAAGAACCGGATTTGTCAGCGATCGCGGCTACTTGTCGATGTCTCCGAGTAGGACAAAGACGAGATGTTCTAGGCCTTTCTCAAAGCGTAACGCCTGAACGACCTCATGTTCTTGCAAAAATTCCGAGTCGATGGCGATGATATCCGGTTGCAGGGCCATGGCTTTCGCGACGCATTCCTGTTCATTTGAGGCTCTGGAGACGGTATATCCCTGAGCGGTTAAAACTTCAGAAATGACTTTGAGACTCGAAGAATCATTATCGACCACTAACACTTTTTTATGCGATGATCCTTGGTAGAGTAAGGAGCCAACTTCCTTGAGAAACCCTTGGCGATCGATGGGTTTTTTCAGGTAGCGATCGACCCCAGAGCGATAGCCGCGTTCACGATCTTCAACGATGGACAGCACTAAAATGGGAATTTCCATAGTTTGGGGTTCATTTTTCAACACCGCCGCTACATCAAAGCCATCGATATAGGGCATCATCACATCGAGTACAATTAAATCGGGACGCGATCGCTTCACCTCCATAATGGCCTCAACCCCATCTTTAGCCAGGCGCACCTGATACCCTTGAGCCTGCAACGATTGGCGTAATAGCTCCCGCACATGTTCATCGTCGTCAACGACTAAAATCGTCTTCCCGAGGGGATCTGCAAGCTGGGAGGGGGTGGCTGGTTCATGGCCGGCGACCTGATCTTCGAGTTGTTGCATTAAGGGAACTAATCCGAGCCGTCGTGCTACTTCAGGGGTTTGACCTAAATTCGACGGCGATCGCCCCTCGATCGCGTCTTTAACGGGTAACGTAAAGATAAAACAACTTCCCTGGCCCAATTCACTCTCGGCCCAGATGCGCCCCCCGTGATGCTCTAAAATTTGTTTGCAAATGGGTAAACCCAACCCAGTCCCTTTGGGTTTATCCGTGAGGGTTTCTCCCACTTGTTTAAACTTCTCAAAGACTTTCGTTAAGTCTTCTGGGGCAATGCCGATTCCCGTATCTTGAACCTCAACCCGGATTTGGGAGTTTTCGCAGCAGGCGCGACAGGTGATTTCCCCCGTTTCTGTGAACTTGACGGCATTCGAGAGTAAGTTAATGACCACTTGAATCAGGCGATCGCCATCGCCGAGAACCGGGGGCAATTGTTCGGGAAAATCAGTAATGAGTTGGAGATTTTCTCGCTCAAACAGGGAGGAACTGGCGGCGATTGCCCGTTCTAACACCTCTAAGACTGACAGAGGTTCCTGATTCCATTCTACTTTACCTGCCTCCATTTTAGCGATATCTAAGACATCATTAATCAGAGTCGTGAGGCGTTCGGCTTCGGAGACGATGATATTGAGGTTTTGCCGGACTCGCTCCTGATGACGCTGCGCCTGGCGATCGCCTTGAGGTAATAGAGGAAAAACTTTGTCCTCTAATTTTTCCAAAACAATCGAGGCAAAGCCTAACACTGAGGTTAACGGAGTCCGAAGTTCATGGGAAACTGTAGCGATGAAGTCCGTTTTCATGCGGTCTACTTCTTTCTCTAGGGTCACATCGCGAATCAAGACCACCGAACCAATATCAATCTGCTCAGACTCTCCCGGAATCGGCTCCCAGACTCTTGTGGCTAGGGCCTGACCCATATGTTTCCCCTGTAAGGGAACTTCAGCGATAGCGGCTTGGTGACTCGAGGTTTTTTGCAAGTCTTTGAGTAAGTCGTCGATCTCCATTAACCCTAACTCCTCACAGGTGCAACCGATGACCTCCCCGGTTGTGAGATTAAACATCCGCCGCAAGACGGGATTAAAACGGGTAATGCGGCCGGCGGTATCCGTCACTAAGAGGCCATCAGCCAGGTTGTCTAAAATGGCGTTGAGATCTCCGAGAGCTTGTTTTAAGGCTTCTTCGGCGTGTTTGCGTTCGGTGATGTTCATCCCGGCCCCCCGGTAGCCGATTAGATGGCCTTCGTTATCAAAGCGGGGGATTCCCGTTGCCGAAATCCAGACCACCTCTCCTTGCTCGGTGAGGCTACGATATTCAAGGTGAAAGACCTCTTGACCTTCAGCGATGGTCGCAAAGCTCTCGCGTAACCAGTTGAGGTCTTTCTCATCAACTAAATCAAAGGGATTACGGCCGAGGAGATCCTGGTGATGATAGCCTAAGACATCGAGCGATCGCTCACTGACATAGGTATAGATCCCCTCTATGTCGATTTCCCAGAGATATTCTCCGACGGCTTCGGAGACATCCCGAAATCGCTGTTCACTCTCGCGCAGGGACAGTTCCGAGGCGCGGCGATCGCGGATATCGCGAGCGATGGCGGCTAACCCCATCGGTTCTTGAGTCTGGGGGTCATAGGTCACGAAGACGGTGTAATCTAAAGGAATTGGCTCATTGGTGAGCATATGCCGAAAATTAACTTCCCCGTGCCAGCTTCCCGTCTGTTCAATGCTGCTAAAGATATTTTCGCGAACCCAGTCCCAATCTTCGGCTAAGAAAAAGTCCTTAAAGACACAATCGCTCAGTTTAGGTTGAACAACTTCTCCCTCTGCTGAGGGGTGATTTTCGCCGAAGTTGTCGTCTGAATCGTCATCAGCTAGGCCCACCAGTCGCCGTCCAGCTAGGTTTAGATATTGAGGAATCCCATCAAAGCTGGCAATACCAATAAAATCGTTGCTGTTCTCAATAATTGAGACCAAAGATTGTAACTCCCGCTCGGATTCTTTGCGTTGGGTGATTTCGTTAATCCAGCCAAACCAAATTATTGAACCATCGGCTTGATATTCCGGCTGCGATCGCCCCTCCATCCATTTCAAACGTCCCGATGGGGTGATCATGCGCCATTCCAAACTCCAAGTATTGCCGGTTTTGGCTGAGGCTTCGATGGAGGCTTGCAGTTGCGAGATATCCTCAGGGTGGGTTAATTCAAACATGATCGAGACATCCCGTTCAATCACCCCGCTGGGAACCTCAAAAAAGGATTCAGCACTGGGAGACATATAGGGACAACTCGCCTCTCCCTGGGCATCTATCCGGAACTGATAAAGCGCTCCTGGGGCATTTTTCGCGATTTTTTTGAGTTGCTGCCGGTTTTCTTGTTTGAGAGCTTGGAACAGTTCGGTTTGTTGAATAGCCATGTTTAAATGAGAGGCTACTTCCCGAACAAATTCAATATCTTGTCGAGTCCAGTTTCGCGGTTCAGAACATTGGTGAATACAGAGAAGTCCCCATAATTTTTGTTTTTTAATTAAGGGGAGAACGAGGTTAGCACGAACTTGGAAACGCCGTAAAATATCTCGATGACAGTCACTTACATCGGCAACTTCAATGTCAGCAACAGCATAGACTTTTCCTTGACGATAGATGGTCGAATAATTCTCGCCAAAGCAGTAATCGGTTACTGTTTGCGTCATCACTGAGTCATAAGCTAGACTCACATTTTCGGCAACAAATGTCCCCGTGTTAGGGTTCGATTTCCTGGAAAACTCAAACACGGCTACGCGATCGGCGTTTAGGAGATGGCGAATTTCTTTGACCGTGGTCTGAAAAATTGTCTCTAAATCCAGTGTTGATCGGATATGATGAATAACATGAGACAGTGCTGCTTGTCGAGTTAAGTGCGTCTCTTCTAAATCAGCAAGTTGCTGACGAAGTTGAGCAATTTCCAGGTTGGGATCTTGGAAAGACTGGGACATCTGGGGTTTGGATAAGTTGGGGTGAAGGAGTGCGTTACGGAATAATATAACCTGATTGAAAGTTTACAATAGCTCTCTATCTTCAAGGGGGTTTGCTAAGGGGGTTCGCTAAACAAACTAACTGGGGGGTTGAGATTCGAGAAAGGGTGAATTAATTAAAACACGGTACAGTTTTAACAAGATGGGAATTGAGACAAACATATCATGAATATCATTAGCCGTCATGGTCTGTAAGTTGGGATTTTCTAGGGTTAATCGCTCGATTAGTTTTTGATAGTCATCAAATAAGGTACTTGAGTGAGATGCTGAGGGGTGAAGGGGTCTAATAATCGTCTGAGAATTGGCGTTTGCATCGGAAGTTGGGGAGGGATCGCCGAGATCCGGCCGCAAAGGAATCCAGATCTTAAATTGGGTTCCACCTCCCGGCCGCGAGTCACAGAAAAGTCGTCCGTGATGTTTCTCAACGATAATCTGACGGCTGATGGCTAGTCCTAATCCGGTTCCTTTTCCTAAGGCTTTGGTGGTGAAAAAGGGATCGTAGATTTGCGATCGCACCTCGTCACTCATTCCCGGCCCATTATCGGCGATTTCGATAACAACCCAGCGGTTATCGTGCAGTTGGCTACGAATCCACAGGGTTGGCTGCTCGATTTGGGCCTCTTCCATGGCGTCAATGGCGTTGGCTACGGTGTTAATAAACACTTGGTTGAGTTGTCCGGCGTAGCACTCGATATCGGGTAAGTCCTGATAGTCGCAGTGAATGGTGACTTCGGGGCGATCGCCTTTGGCTTTAATGCGATGGTTGAGGATCAATAGGGTGCTATTGAGTCCTACATGGATGTCAGCCAGTTGGGGGCGATCGCGATCAATACGGGAAAAGTTTTTCAGGGATAAGACAATTTCCTGAATCCGCTCAATTCCCATTTTCATCGAAATAATAAGCTTGGGTAAGTCTTGCTCTAAAAAGTCCAAGTCAATATCTTCGATTAAGGTCTCAATATCCGGGTTGTCTTGGGGATACTCTTGGCGATAAAGATGAATTAGCTCAAGTAAGTCCTCGGTATAATTCTGAGCGTGATCGAGATTCCCGTTGATAAAATTAACAGGATTATTGATTTCATGGGCAATTCCGGCCACCATCTGACCTAGGCTCGACATTTTTTCACTCTGGACAAGTTGAGCTTGAGCCTGTTGCAACTCTCCGAGGGTATCTTCTAACTGTTTGGCTTGTTGTTGGGCGCTTAGGGCGGTGCGGCGACTTTGTTGGTAGAGTAGAGCTTTGTCGATGGCGATCGCCGTTTGTACGGCAAACAGGGTCAGCAATTTTAGGTGTTCAGCATTGTAGGGGGTTCCCTGTTCATGCACAACGACCATTAAGCCGATGCTTCGCGATTGAACGCGCAGGGGAACGCACAGGAGAGAGGCGATAGAGCGATCGCCGGGGGTTGAGCGGCGATCGCCGGGGACGTCGTTGACAATCTCTCCCTGGCCTTGCTCAAAAACGGCTCCTAAAATACTCTCATTTAAGGGAAGTGGATTAGACCAGCTTAAGGGAATTCCTTGCTGTGATAACAGTCGCAGTTCCTTGGGGTTCTCCTCTAATAGCCAAATCGCTGAACTGGTGCAGGGTAAGGTGTTTTCGACTTCTCGCAATACCAGTTGTGAGAGTTGACTTAAATCTAAGCTGGCGGTGACTTGGGTGGAAATTTCATAAAATAGGTCGATTTCCTGATAGCGTTCTAGCAATTCTCGGGCCAGGGATGTTTTTTCGCTCTGCTGACGCGCCAAACAGGTAATTAGTTGATGGACTAGGCTCATCTCGTCATAACTATGAATCCACCCCAAGGTTTGACCGTTAATGTCAATCGATCGAGCCGTGGGAGATGAGCTAGACTCAGGATGAGTTCTTAGTTTGGGCTTTTGCTTGACATTTGAGCCAAATTGTGGTACAAGCTCCAACTTATTCAGATCAGCGGTTGTAAAGACTGTTAAATGTCGAGTATCTTCAATGGCAAACTCGATATTTAACTGGCGACTGAGCTGGTGCAGTGTTGTTTGTATATCGGTTTGACTCAACAGTTTTTGGAGAAGCGATCGGCTCATGGAACGGGGTTGGCGATGGCGTTGGGACAGGAGGATTAGGGCTAAAAACAGGTTCGAAGATCTGTCACTAAACCTGCTCTGACTATGATAAACCCGTTCTCAGACTCTGGGTAGCGATTTAACGGCCCTCGCTGAAACCTGTAACAAAGTGTGATAGAACTTGACAGGGGTACTACAAGGTTTTTAACCATGACGCGCGCCGTTGCCCAAAAACGCTACATCAATCAAGAGTTTGGACTCATTGCTGATTTTGATGGCCCGATCGCCGATGTTTCGGAACGCTATTATCGGGTCTATCACGAATGTTTAGATCGGATGCAGGGGGACGATACCTCTGTTCAACGCTTCTCGAAGTCGGAATTTTGGGCTCTCAAACGCGCTCGGGTTCCTGAACGCACGATTGGGGAACGCTCAGGCTTAACGCCGGAACAGGCCCGAGAGTTTGCGGCGTTGCGCCGTCAGTTGGTGCATAGTCAGCCTTATCTGAAGTATGACCAACTCATCCCTGGGGTGATCGCCGCTTTAGAACGAGCCCAGGAGGCGGGAATTGAGCTAACCCTGATGACGATGCGACGGGAACGAGAGTTGGCTGAGGCCCTCTCTCGCTTTGATGTGGGGCGATTTTTCCCCGAGGAACGCCGCTATTGTATGGGCGATGATGCGGTGAAAACGGCGGATACGAAGGATAAACCCCGGTTGATGGCCCGGGCGATGAAGGAACTCCCCTGTTATCAAACTCTATGGATGGTGGGAGATACGGAAGCCGATGCGATCTCGGCGGCGAGTCAGGGAATTGGCTTTATTGGGGTTCTCTCGGGAATCCGCGATCGCCCCTCGTTGGCTGCTCATCATCCTCATCAGATTGTCAACAATCTCAGTGACGCAGTGGATTTTCTACTCGCACCGTCGATGGCGAATCGCTAACAGACGACAAAAGACGGGCGATCGCCCGTCTTTTGCTAATAGCTATATCAGTTAGGACAACTTCAACGTAAATAGCTCGATGTGAGCCAAAGAATGAAGAAGGTCAACCAAGCGGCGATGATTTGTGGGTCAAGCTGCGAACCGAGGACCGTCGCTAATTGGCCACCGAGAAGAACGCCGACGATAACCGCCAAGAGGGTAAACAAGACGGCGCGTCCAAACCGCTTTTCCTTGCGATTGAGGAAATATAAACTGGCCCCAGCACCGAGTGCTAACGTCACGGGAACGTAACTCGCACTAATGGCACTGACAACACTCAACGCCGCAAAGATTCCCGCCGGAAGCAGGACATCCCCTTGACTGGGGGTGTCGATGGCCCCTTGTAGCCAATCTGGCATCCGGTTGGATGGTGGATCGGGAAGGTTTTTTGGCGGTTGGGCCACCATGCGTTCGGGAAAGCGGATGCCTTCGGGAACTTTGATTTTGCCTTCCTGACGTAATCGCAACCGATCCATAAGGACGGCGTCGTAAGCCATTTCGATGCGCTCGACCGCCTGGCGATCGCCACCCTGATCGATCAGCCGGCTACGTGCCGCTTGAATTTCGTCGAACGAAGCGTCTTCAGTGACTCCGAGCTGCTCGTAAGGACTCTGGTCGCTCATTGCCCAAATTATTAAAAAACGTGTCTATCTATTCTATAGCTTAGCTTGAGTCTTGCGGTTTCGACAGACTTCGCCACAAGTTTCTTTCGGTTCTGGGCTTGTACTGAGGAATTTGAGGCGAGATTGATTCCCTTAAATCCCCCATCTGCACTCTCTTCAGCGGTTGGCTTCGGGTTGCACGCGAGGGCGATCGCCCAAAAATCTCACCGGTCTATTGTTGCCGGGGTCAGGGTTCACTACAATGTACTTAAACTTATTTGAGATCCTCTTAACCTTCTGTCAGCTTGGCTCGGGCTTCGCGTTGCCGGGATGCGATCGAGGTTGAAGGGTCGGACTCTTCCTGTTCACCCCACAGTACGCTTCAAGCTCATGGCTCGAACTAAACCTCCGTCTAATAAAGTGTTAACCATCCGTCTGCCGGTGGGAGAACTTGAACGCCTAGAGGAGTATTGCCTGAAACGGGGGAAGACCAAAACCGATGTATTACGGCAGATGATTCGTAAATTGCGGGTCTAGGAGCTTGACAAAATGCACAAAATATGCCACAAGATATAGGCAAGTTAATCATCAGGGGGGTCAAGAGCCGCGAGAACCGCCTTAGGATGTAACTTGTCCTTAAACCAGACAATGGGAACCGAGACATCGCTGAGATTCACCCCAGCCTTAGCCAAGTTTAGCCGTTCGGAGACGGCCAACAGAAGCGGGCGATCGCTTCCCTGGCGGACTTGAGAGAACTTCTTACGCAGATACTCCGGTCGCCAATAGCCGACGATTTCGAGCAGTACTTCTCGGCCATCGGGATGAATCAAGCGGAAATCGGGAACCATGACACTTCCGGGAATGGGGATGAGGTCTACCTCTCGTTCCAAGACCCAAGGGGTGTCTAGCTTCTCCCAGCGTTCAGCGAAGGATTGTTCCAACATTGAATCATAGGCTTTCCCGGCCGGGTAATGGCTGACGAGTCCGCAGTCAGAATCGAGGCTGAAGCGACCCTGAACCGTGCGACCTTTGCGGGAGTCTCGCTGTTGTAGGGTGGCGTTGAGACTCCAGCGGCTGACATGAAGCAGGGCCGGGAGGAGTTTGGCGATGGCCAAGCCGTAGCGGGTACTGGGTTTAAATAAGCTGGTGGGGCCATCAATGGTAATTGTAAAGCCGCAATCAGCATCCCCTTCGATGTAAAACATCAAACTAAAGAGTTTGAGATAGCGAAAGAGAAGTTTATATTGGCCGGGGACATTGCGATGGGCCTGAATGGTAATATCGCTGGCTCGGTAAAAGATGCCCTGAACTTGCGATAGATTGTAGTGATGTAGTAGGGCCTGAGGGTCTGGGGGAGTAAATTCCGTCAGACGGCGGTTTTCCTGTAAATCGGCATAAAGTCCCTCAACAATGGCGGTGATGGAGACCTCTCGTTCGAGTTCCTGCGTGAGTTCCCGGGCCACAATGTCCAGCGTTTTGAGGGTATTGTGCGGTTGTGGGACTCGTTGCGCGGCGGCGGTAAAGACTCGCGATCGCAACTCCATCGGATCTAAAGGACTCACAATCTCAAACGTACAATAGCGCCCTTTAAGCAAATGAGCCAACCCCCGCCGCAACCGATAATCGGGTTGATCGCCTTCAAATTCCTTGAGGCGGCGATCGAGATGTCCCTGAGTCTCGTCGCGGGAGGCTTCAAACAGGGCGATGGCCGCCTCGGCTAACCTAAGATGAGGTGTATCAAGGGGAAGTCGTTTGGGGATCAGGGTTTCACCCCGGCGGCGATGGCTGAGTAGATCAGTCGGTAACATAAGGACAATCCCCAAACAAACTCGAATAAACCCGTTTCAACTTAGTCGGAGGATTGCTTATCGTGAATGTTGATGCCATTATCGTCTCTTGCATCATCTGCCAATTCTCGGTTTTGGAGTCTTTAACCCTATGTCTGGTCTGCGATCGCGCTTATATTTGAGCTTAACACTCTCGCCGCTGCTGCTGTTGGCTGACGGGGTCTTGCTGTCTCAACTCCCCAGTTTAGCCCAGGAGATCAACCTCGCGGAAACTAACGTCGCGCAGATGCAACCCCAGCAACAGCGACAACAGCAACGACGACAACGGTTGCGAGAGGGGAATGAACATCTAGTCAATCAAAACTACGAAGCCGCTGAAGCGGTTTTTCGGGAACTCTTGCAAGACTATCCCCAGGATTCTCTGCTGCGTTATAAATTGGGGAATGTTCTCTCGGCCCAATATCGCTACGAAGAAGCCAGTGATGCTTATCAAGAGGCAATTCGGCTGAATCGAGATCACGCTCTGGCTTATAATGCGTTGGGCAATTTGCGGGCCAATCAAGGACGACTTGAAGAAGCCGTTTCTCTCTATGAACGGGCCTTAGAGATTAATGATAGCTACGTCGAGGCGATGCAGAATTTAGGCCGCGTCTTGGCGCAACTGGAGCGATTTGCAACCGCCTCACAAGTGTTGTCGGAGGCCTTAGAGTTGTGGCTTGAGCGGGATGAAATCTGGAAAGCCCTAGAAGTTGCTAAACTTTTGGAACAGGTCAACGCACGTCGTGGACTGGTTTAATTGAGTATTAGTCAACTGTGAGAATTCCTCTTGAACAACCCAGGAATTGGTCGGGCCTCCTCGGCTGGGGCCTGGTGGTATCTGTTGTGATTATGGCGTCGGCTTTAATGGGTGCGATCGCCGCGTTAGTGGTTCCCACCTCTCCCCTAGTGCAACCGAGTGGCCGAGAAAATCGGCAACAGGGACAGTTTGGCTATGAATTGACTCGTCCGGTGAACTTGATGCTGTTGGGAGTTGATCGAGATCCCGAGTTGGCCGATGATTCCCCCGACTTGTTGGAGGGCCGCAGTGATACGATTTTGGCGGTACGCTTTGATACGGGGGGCCAGCGAGTCAATGTTCTCTCGGTTCCTCGGGATACGGAAGTCGATTTAGGAGATTTTGGCTGGGGAAAGCTCAATGAAGCCAATTATCTCGGTGGGGTGGCGTTGATGCAGGCCAGTTTAGAAGCCTTGCTGAAGGAGGTTGAGTTCGATCGCTATGTGCGGCTGAATACCCAGGGATTGGTGGAGTTGGTCGATGTATTGGGGGGAATCGAGGTTTGGGTTCCTTATCCGATGTCCTATCGCGATCGCACTCAGGAGTTGACCATTGAACTCGATGCCGGTTGGCAACGGTTGACAGGGGAGATGGCGCAACAGTTTAGTCGTTATCGTCAAGGTCCCTATGGGGATATTGGCCGGGTACAACGACAACAAATGCTGTTACAAGCGTTGCGCGATCGCCTCACGAGTCCGACCGTCTTTCCCCGTATTCCGGCGATACTGCGGATTTTGCAAAACGACATCGATACCAATCTCAGTATTCCGGAGATGTTGGCCTTAGCTAGTTTTGCCCTTGAGATCGATCGCGATGACCTCCGCATGGCCTTACTCCCTGGGGATTTTAGCGACGGTCAAGATACTGGGATGAGTTATTGGAGAGTTGATGAGGCGGCTGGCGATCGCTTGGTGGACCAATTTTTCCAGGCTTCAGATCAAGGTGAGTTTATTGATGATGTTCGCCAGCAAACGGCCTTTGGTCGCGAGGAATCCCCGGAGGGCGATCGCAGCTATTCTAACAATCCCTTGCCGGTACAGCCTCGGATTGCCCTACAAAACGCCACCACTGATCCTCAAGCCGTCGAACGGATGGCCGCGTATCTGGAGGAGTTGGGGTATGAGGACATCTACGTCAGCGACGATTGGGGAACGGTTCATCGGCAAACGAGCATCATTGTGCAGACGGGAGACTATACGGCGGCGGAACGGCTGCGATCGGATTTAGGCTTCGGTGACCTTGAACCCCTCTCGACGGGGGATATTGGTTCGGATTTGACGATTCGCATTGGTTTGGATGTGGATCGATTGTTTCGAGAGGGAATCGGAAACAGGGAATAGGGGGGAGAAGGGAGAAGGCATGCATGCATGCAAAAGGGAGGATGTTTGGCAAGGGGCGATCGTGAATCCGGATTAAATCCTAGGTTTGTTGAAAAGATAACTTAGGTTACTTATGGCCCCTATCGCTATGGATCGTTCTCAAGACCCTTATCCATCCGATTCTACCCACAGTGGTTCCTCGGGGAATCCGGGAAACCCTGCCGATCGCCGCCGGGGAGAGATTGAACAGCAACTGTTGCAATCGAGTACCTATCAGATTGCCTTAAATGGCTTAAAAGAGATGTTTGGCGATGCGGGGTATGCGGCCCAGATGCTGATGCACGAGGTCACTCGCGAGGCGATCGCCCTCGCTCTACAAGGCCGAGTTGAGACGGGGGATGTACCGATGGCCCCGCCAATTTCTCAACCGATTTCTCGGCATAACCGTCCTTCTCCATCGCCTCGCGATCGCTATCTCTATCGACTTGGCCAGTATCTACGGGCGCAACGATGCCGACAACGGCTATCGTTGGTGCAACTGCATCACCGGACGCGGATTCCCATCAGTCACTTGCAGGCCCTGGAATCGGGTCATATTTCCCAGTATCCTCAAAGTCCAACCTATCTCAGAGGAACGCTGCATCTGTGGGCGACGGCTTTGGGACTGAATGCTGATGCGATCCTGGCGAAGATGCCACCGCTACCGCGATCGACGCCCACTCGACCTCCTCTGCCGCCTCGTCCGCCGGTCTTAACCTCTCCTCACCCCTCGCCGCAGACGTTGGCTTATCCCTGGTGGTGGCGATCGCTGGCCTGTGGAATGCCGTTGTTGGCAACGATTGGACTGGCGTTCTGGTTTGCGAGTCTTCCGGCAACGTCGCCGCCTGCACGTGATGTCCTCGAACCGGATCAAGCCAATCCTCGCGCCAAAACGCCTCAACCGTCGTCTTTAGAAGGATTCGGGGGCGATCGCCCCCAGATGATTCCTCCTGAACCGCTCCTGCAACGCCGGGATTAACTCGATTTCAGATTATGCACCAGTCGCAATAGCCAGAGGGAGCAACTGAGGGCAACGAAATGAGCAAAAAGGCTATTGGTATTGGCCAGAACGACAAAGATATCAATCGGTTGCACCAAACGACTTAACGCCGCCGGCGAAAACTGCACCCCCTCGGAACTCAAGACCTTGACCATGAGCAGGCCGGTGATGATTTGGGCGGCGATGAGGTTAAACAACATCCCCACGAGGTTAATGATGACTCCTGTTTCGAGGGACCCGACGGTTTGCGATCGTGTCGGCCGCAACGAGGTATCGGGAATTGCTAAACGCTTGGCAATCTGGGTATAGCGCAAGGCCCAATACATCCCAATCGCCAAAGCCACGAGGCCGGTGATAGCAAAGAACAGTCCCGGTCCCTCTTCAGGACTGAGGGTATTGGCTTCGGCGGTGTTAGAGCCGACAAAGCCAGCAAAGAAGAAAATTAAGCCTGCAATCACACCCAGGACGAGTTGAAACCAAAAACTAATTTTCCCAAAGCGGCGCATGGCCGGAATGACTCGCTCTAAGGAGGGGGGAATTTGCCCTTCATAGGTCGCTGTATCACGAGTTGGAAGTTGGTTATCGTCAGTCATGAACGTCTTATGGGTGCAGAAGTACAGCAGTAGCTATCGTTCCAGGATATCGTTTTTCCTCGGTGACTGTTGGGCGATACCCGGCTTCTGTTATTTCGGGAGTTGGCTTCGTCGTCGTCATGGCGTTTCCGCTAAGAAGCCAAGGCCATGATAGAACTATGAACGACCCGATACTGGCCCTAAAGGGTACAGTGCGGGTCTTCTCGCTGAGGTAGATAAACTCCTATGTTTAGTGCATCCATCCCTGAGTCAGACCTACAGGAACGATTTAGGGACCTTCAGACACAACTGCGCGATCGCTGGCAGACCATTGACCAGTTCGACCAAGATGATAATGATATTCTCGTTATCCCCTCTGTTACTCTGGATCAACGAGAATTGACAAAAATCGCTGGGGTTCACCATTACGAGGAACGCAATCTCTATTCCCTGATTCGCCTACGCAACCCCCGAACTCGCCTGATTTACGTCACTTCGCAACCGCTCCACCCCAGTACCATTGACTATTATCTGCAACTCTTACCGGGGATTCCCTTCTCTCACGCCCGCGATCGCCTCCTCTTATTCTCGACTTACGACTCGTCTCCCCAACCTCTCACCCAAAAAATCCTCGATCGCCCCCGCTTAATTGAACGCATCTGGCGGGCGTTACGACCCCAACAGTCCTATATGGTCTGTTTTAATGCCACGGCCTTGGAACGGGAGTTATCGGTACGCCTAGGGATTCCTCTGTTAGCGTTAGATCCTGACCTCCTCTATTGGGGAACGAAAGCCGGTTCGCGGCAGATTTTTAGCGATTGTGGGATTCCCCATCCCCCCGGAAGTGCGTTAGTCCATTCGGTGGAGGACTTGACAGCGGCGGCGTCCGAGTTATGCGATCGCCAACCCCAGGCCCGGCGCTTTGTGGTCAAACTCAATGAAGGCTTTTCGGGAGAAGGAAACGCTCTTTTGGATGTGACCGGACTTCGGGACCGTCCCGCTACACAACGATTGGACCAATTGCGCGATCGCTTCTCCCAGATGCGCTTCCAAGCCGACGGGGAACAGTGGCCCAGTTTCGCCAGCCGTATTCCGGAACTCGGGGCGATCGTGGAATTGTATATTGAGGGCCAGGTGAAGCGATCGCCGAGTGTCCAATGTCGCATCACCCCGGAGGGAAGGGTCGAAATCCTCTCAACTCATGATCAACTCCTCGGTGGTCCTGATGGACAAGTCTATCTCGGTTGTGTCTTCCCCGCTGATACGGATTATCGCGTGCGCCTGCAAGAGTTGGGTTTACGAGTGGGGGCGGCTTTGGCTGAGAAAGGCTGTTTAGAACGCTTTGGGGTGGATTTTATTGCGGTTCCTCAAGCTGGAGATTGGCAGTTACACGCTATTGAAATCAATCTGAGAAAAGGGGGAACGACTCACCCATTTATGGAGTTAAAACTATTAACGAAAGGACGCTATGACCTTGACAGCGGTTTGTTTTACAGCCAACAAGGACGGGCAAAGTTCTATCGGGCTAGTGATAATTTACAGAAGCCAGGGTATCGCGGTTTGTTGCCCAATGATTTGATGGAAATTATCGCCTATCATCAACTTCATTTTGATAGCAGCACGGAAACTGGGACGATTTTTCATCTCATGGGCTGTTTGTCGCAATTTGGCAAGTTGGGGTTAACCAGTATTGGTAATTCCCGTCAGGAGGCGGATGAGATTTATCAGAGGGTTGTGGATATTTTGGATGCGGAAAGTCGCCGCTATGGGACGGAGGAGGAGGAGGGGAATATGCCCCCAAGTCATCCGATTGCCTGGCGGGGACGGATGGAGGTGGGAAATCCCCAATTTAGGAAAGATAGGGAAAATTAGGGATGATGTCTCTTGTCGAAGCGGTGCGTTCCGGCAAGTTTTAACGGAGTGGTCAAAGTCCAAAGTTAGGTGATGCCGGAACACATCCTACACCCTTTTGCCTCTGGAAGAGAGGGCAACCACAAGGGATTGCCCCTATTCCTTCGTTTTCGGTTTAAAGGTGGAGGAAACATAGAGTTCTTTTAACTGTTTCTTCTCCACATTGGCGGGGGCATCTGTGAGGAGACAGCGGGCTTGTTGGGTTTTGGGGAAGGCGATGACATCCCGGATGGAGTCTTCTTGGGCTAATAACATGACTAGGCGATCTAAGCCGTAGGCGATGCCGCCGTGGGGTGGGGTTCCGTAGTCGAAGGCGTTGAGGAGAAAGCCGAATTTCTCGTTGGCTTCTTCGTCGGATAAGCCGATGGCTTCGAAGACTTGTTCTTGAATCTCTCGTTGGTAAATCCGTAGGCTACCACCGCCGATTTCGTTGCCATTTAAGACTAGGTCGTAGGCTAAGGCCCTGGCGGTTTTGAGGTCGGCTAAATCTTCGGGGTTGGGGGCGGTAAAGGGGTGGTGGAGGGCTTCGAGGCGTTTCTCGTCGGCGTTCCACTCGAACATGGGGAAGTCGGTAATCCAGAGGAGGTTGAGTTGATTCTCGTCGATGAGATCCATCTGGCGGGCGATGACTTGACGCAGGCGATCGAGGGTTTTGTTGACGGTTTCTCGGTCTCCGGCGCCGAATAGCAAGAGATGTCCGGATTCGGCGTTGGTTCGGCTGAGGAGTTCGGCTTTTTGGTCGTCGCTGAGGTTGTCTTTGATGGCGCCGATGGTGTCGATCTCGCCGTTGTCTTTGACGCGAATGTATGCGAGTCCTTTGGCCCCGGCTTCGCTGGCTTCTTTGAAGAGGTCGCCGCCGGGTTTGATGCGGACGTTGGAGATGGTGGCGTTTCCGTTGGGAATGGGGAGGACTTTGACGATTCCGCCGGCTTTGATGGCCCCGGAGAAGACTTTGAAGCCGGAGTCTTGCATGAGGTCGCAGACGTCGACGAGTTCTAGGCCATAGCGGGTGTCGGGGCGATCGCAGCCGTAGCGGTCCATGGACTCGTGATAGGTGAGTCGGGGGAAGGGCCGGGGAAGGTCAATTCCTTTGACGGTTTTGAAGATATGGGCGATGAGGGCCTCGTTGAGGTCGATGATTTCGTCGAAGGACATGAAACTCATTTCCATGTCCAGTTGGGTAAATTCGGGTTGGCGATCGGCCCGTAAGTCTTCGTCGCGGAAACAGCGGGCGATTTGATAGTAGCGATCCATCCCCGACACCATCAATAACTGTTTGAACAGTTGCGGGGATTGGGGAAGGGCGAACCATTCGCCGGGGTTGACGCGACTGGGAACGAGGTAATCCCGTGCGCCTTCGGGGGTGGAACGGGTTAGGACGGGGGTTTCGACTTCGACGAAGTTTTGCTGATCTTCGAGGAAGCGACGGATGGCTTTGATGGTGTCATGGCGCAGTTTGAGGTTTTGGGCCATGCGATCGCGCCGTAAGTCGAGGTAGCGATATTTGAGGCGCAATTCTTCCCGGACGGCTTCGACTTCTGAGGTCCCGACTTGGAAGGGGAGTTGTTTGTGAACTTCGTTGAGAACTTCGATGCGATCGGCGTAGACTTCGATTTCGCCGGTGGGGAGTTTCGGGTTCAGGGATTCGTCGGGCCGTTGATAGACGGTTCCGGTGACGCGCACGACATATTCGTTACGGAGTGGGTCAGCCTGTTGGAAGGCTTCTGGGGTTCGTTCGGGATCGCCGACGATTTGCACGACTCCGCTGCGATCGCGCAAATCCACGAAAATCACGCCACCGTGATGCCGACGACGATCCACCCAGCCGCAGAGGGTGACGGTGTTACCAATATCTTCTTTTCGGACAGTGCCGCAATAGTGGGTTCGCATGGTGGCAGGGTTAAGGAGTAACGTGCAGATTCAAATCTGGAAAACTTCCCCATTATGCCGTATCGCTGAGGAGAAGGCAAAAGGCAAAAGGCAAGGGGCAAGAGGGGGAAGAAGGGAACGGGGAACGGGGAACAGGGAACGGGGAACAGGGAACGGGGAACGGGGAACAGGGAACAGGGAACGGGGAACAGGGAACAGGGAACAGGGAACAGGGAACAGGGAACAGGGAACAGGGAACAGGGAACAGG
>NZ_JAWOCL010000019.1:0-6659 GCF_046483825.1 Sodalinema sp. | reverse complement strand
CCTGTTCCCTGTTCCCTGTTCCCTGTTCCCTGTTCCCTGTTCCCTGTTCCCTGTTCCCTGTTCCCTGTTCCCTGTTCCCTGTTCCCTGTTCCCTGTTCCCTGTTCCCTTCCCCTATTACCCTATGCACCTCTGGGAATCCTTCTGGCAAACCCTAGTTGCCGCCAGCCGGGCTAACCCTCCCCGCTTCGTGGAACTGCTGATGCTCAGTTTAGCCGTGCTGATGTTGCTGTTGTGGCTTTGGCACGATCAATGGCCCTATCTGTTACTGAGTGCCAGTTACGTCCTCGGATCAGGGATGTCCCTGTGGGTTCGTGAGTGGATGACGCCCCATAGCGGCGATCGCCGCCGCCGACTCAGCCGAGCCACCGCCCTGTTAGGCTTAACGGCCATGTTAATGCTCTTAAGCCTCCAGGAACTCAGCCAGTAGCGCCCTCACTCGCTCCTTGGTGGAGAATCAAGCGGTTGCCATCGGGATCATAACCATAGATTTCTCGACCATGGGATGTTGTCATCAGAGAACCCGGTGGGGGATAGCCGATGGCCGTTAAATGGGCGATCGCCCCATAAATATCCTCAACCTCCAAACAGAGACTCATCGCCCCCGGTGGGAGCGGTTTAAATTCGCCTGTCTGGGAAGTTCCCGGCTGAAAAATAGCCAGCCGCAATCCCGGGACTTGATACTCGGCATACGTACCAGGAATGGCACTGTGGGGAGATTGCCCCAGTAGGCGCGTGTAGAACTGCACCAACGTCTCAACTTGCTGACTGGCAAGGGTAACAAAGCCATTACGAAGGCCAAGGCTCATGGTGAATCACACCCAAAATAATAGTCCAGGACTTCATCCTAGCTTTAAAGTTCCCCATGAAATCCCTTCAAAATAAAAAGCTTCTGTAAAGTCTGCCCCAAAGGGATGACAGGCTGCGATGGGCTTGGTTAGGCTTAAACCCATAACTAGATTTGTCCCGAGTCCCATCCACCGAGAAATTCCATGAATCGTCATTTCCTTGCCCTCAGTTTATCGCTGCCGCTACTCGGATTGACGGGTTACGCACCTCAAGCCCAAGCCTTTACCGTTAGCGGTCATCTCAATGGTGAACAGGCCTTTGAAGATCTCGGGGTGACGCCAGCCTGGGCCGCTGAAAGCCGGATTGGCATCGACGGATATGGTGACTACGAAATTGACATTCATAATTCAGATTTCAGCGATGTCACCCATAAGGAGTTCACTTGGGTTAATGGAGAAGAATATGACTTCTCTCTGGCCTTCGATGGTAGCCAACTCATTTATGACGTTGCGGGTGTCACCGTCAGCAAAACGGTCACTCAGGGGAATTTCTCTGACCTCTTGATTCGCACCACAGCGCGTCAAACCGGCAACAGTGCTGAAGTTAAAAACCTCTTCCTCAGCGATGCCAATGGGAGCAGTGCCATTAACGCGACCTCATTTTTTGGATGTGAAGATGCCAGCGGCTGCGATTACTGGAACTCCTCCCAATATCTCCAGATTTCCGAACTCTCAGGTCCGTTTACCCTAACTGGAACCTCGGTGTTGTCCTGGGAAGGCGATCGCCCCACTCGCTCAAACCTTGCCTATCAAATCAAACTGGTTGAAGGCGATGACTCTCAGCCGGTGCCTGAACCCGCCTCCATTCTGGGATTAGGAGTCATTGCTGGCTGTGCCAGTCAACTCAAACGCCGTCGCAATGGCTAAGAGTTGGCGAAACGTTGGACAACCCCTCAAAACTCCAAATTCAAAACTCTCGATTCTCTCTTCGTTGTTTTTTGCCCCCCACAATTTAGCGTGGGGGGTTTTTTCGGCAGTCCGAGGGGTGAAACCTGGATAATAGAACCAGCATCCCTGACCTTCGAGATCCAAGCAACGATGAGAGTATTGAAATCCCGATTGAGATTAACCTGGCAACAGGGGTGGCGGCTGGCGATCGCCCTGAGTGTCAGCCTCCTTCTGGCCGCCTGTCAACCCTTCTCATCCCAAGGAAGCCAGACCCCCTTAACCCTCACCCTGTGGCATGGTATCAACCCACCGCCGAACCGGGATGTCTTTAACGAACTGGTGGCCGACTTTAATGCTGACCACCCCAATGTACAAATTAATCCCCTCTACGTCGGACAACCCGATCAACAACTCCCGAAAATTCTCACCGCCGTAGTCGGTGGACTTCCCCCCGACTTACTCTGGTTTACCCCCATGATTACCGGGCAATTGGTAGAGTTGGAGGGAATTCATCCCCTCAATGCGTGGTTTGACGACTCGGTTCACGCCAGTCAGTTAAATCCGGCCTTGTTAGAGGCCATGACCCTCGAAGACCAGATTTGGTCAATTCCCATGGCCACCAATAACTTAGGACTCTTTTACCGTCCCAGTCTCTTCGAGGCGGCGGGAATTGACAGCTTACCCCGCACCTGGCCAGAGTTGCGACAAGTGGCCCGAACCCTAACTGTAGACAACGACGGCGACGGCCGGCCCGATCGCCATGGCCTGTTACTCTCCCTGGGTAAAGGAGAATGGACCGTCTTTACCTGGCTGGGATTTCTCTACGGAATGGGGGGAGGCTTAATCGAGGATGGGGTTCCTAACCTTGTCACCCCAGAAGCCATCGCCGCCTTGCAATTTTGGGCCGACTTAGTAGCCGACGGGTCCGTTAAATTCTCGCAACCGGAACGGGGGTATGAACTCAACGACTATCTGGCGGGTCGCGTGGCCATGCAGTTAACCGGTCCTTGGACCCTGGGACAACTTGAGGCCTTGGACGTTGACTATGATGCCATGGCCATCCCCGCCGCACAGCAACAGGCCACCGTCTTGGGAGGAGAACATTTATTTGTCATGAAAACTCGCCCCGAACGGCAACAGGCAGCGCTAGAATTTCTGGAGTTTGTATTGAGCGATCGCTTTCAGACTCGCTGGGCCTTAGGTACGGGATATCTCCCCGTGACCCAAACGGCCCGGCAAAGTCAGGCCTATCAAGCCTACGTCAGCGATCGCCCAATTCTGACCGTATTTCTTGAGCAAATGTCAGGAGCGCATTCTCGTCCCATCATTGCCAATTATGCCCGTCTCTCCGATAGTCTCGGTCGGGCGATCGAACAAACCCTTCTCGGTGCCGATCCCGTCGAGGCCCTCGAAACGGCCCAACGGCGAATTGACCGGATTTGGCAACAGCCATCAGGAAAGGTTGAAGACCCCCAACGGCGGGGATCTCAAACCACCTCATACCTCTCCTCAAATTCTTAACTCTGGCAAGACCTATCATGTCCCAACTGCTTCAATCGGTTCTCAACAGCAACAACAAACTGGATCTGCGTCAGTTTCTCGGTGAACTCCGTCTCAAAGAGCAACGCTACCTCCTACGCAACGACATCGAACGGGCCTTCAGCGACTACTGTAAAGACCATCAGAAGTCCCAGGCCTTTCAAACCGACTCTCCCCTGGCTCAACTGATTTTCTACACCCAAGAGTTCATCGTCGATGGGGAGAGCATTTGTGCCATCATTCGCCCCAAAATTGCCGACCAAGAGGTCTTCCGTATCCACGAGGACCTCAGCTACGACCCCATTACCGTTCAAGACCTTCTCGATACCCGCGATCGCTTCGTGGGCCATTATCGCCCTCAAGATGGCGATGTCTTCGAGATTGACTTTGAACCCTTCTACGACTACTCCCCCAACATCCGTGACCCCAAAAACATCGGCAAAGGGGTCGAATTTCTCAACCGCTATCTCTCCAGCAAACTCTTCCAAGATCCTCGGGAATGGCAAGAAACCCTGTTTCAATTCCTCAGCCTCCATTCCTACAACGGCTTAAAACTCCTCATCAACCCCCGCATCCGCACCTGGCAACAACTCTCAGACCGCGTTAAACAAGCGATCGAGTTCACCAGCCAGCGTCCCGAGAGTGACCTCTACGACAGCTTCCGCTTCGACCTACAAGACCTAGGATTTGAGCCAGGCTGGGGGAATACCGCCGGCCGAGTCCGCGATACCCTCAATATCCTCGATGAACTCATCGACTCCCCCAACGACCAGGTTCTCGAAACCTTTGTCTCTCGCATCCCCATGATTTTCCGCATCGTCTTGGTGTCGGTTCATGGCTGGTTCGGACAAGAGGGGGTTCTCGGTCGTCCTGATACCGGCGGCCAGGTGGTCTATGTTCTCGATCAGGCTCGTAGTTTAGAGAAACAGTTGCAAGCCGAACTCCATGAAGCGGGACTCGATGTGTTGGGGGTTCACCCTAAAGTCATCGTCCTGACGCGCCTAATTCCCAATGCCGAGGGAACTCGTTGTAATGAACGCCTCGAAAAAATCTGGGGAACTGATGATGCTTGGATTCTCCGGGTTCCCTTCCGCGAGTTTAATCCTAAAATGACTCAGAACTGGATTTCTCGCTTTGAAATTTGGCCCTATTTGGAAACCTTCACACTCGACGCTGAGAAAGAAATTCTGGCAGAGTTCAAAGGTCGCCCAGATTTGATTGTCGGCAACTACTCCGACGGCAATATCGTCGCGTTTCTCCTTTCCCGTCGTCTCAAGGTGACTCAGTTCAATGTGGCTCACGCCTTGGAGAAGTCTAAATATCTGTTTAGTAACCTCTACTGGCAAGATTTGGAGCAACAATATCACTTCTCGATTCAGTTTACGGCGGATTTGATTGCCATGAATGCTGCTAATTGTATTATTAGCAGCAGCTATCAGGAAATTGTGGGCAAGCCGGATAGTGTGGGACAATATGAGTCCTATCACTGTTTCTCGATGCCGGATCTCTATCATGTTGTCTCCGGGATTAACTTGTTTAGTCCCAAGTTTAATGTGGTGGCGCCGGGGGTCAATGAGACGGTCTTTTTCCCCTATCTGCGGCAAGAGGAGCGGGTTCCGACTGATGTGGAGCGTTTAGATCAATTGCTCTTTACCGATGATGATCCGGCCCAAGTCTTTGGTAAACTCGATGACCCCAACAAGCGACCTTTGTTTTCGATGGCTCGCCTCGATCGCATCAAAAATCTCTCGGGATTAGTCGAATGTTTTGGGCAAAGTCCGGAGTTGCAAGAGCATTACAATTTGATTTTCATTGCCGGCAAATTGCGGGAAGATGAGTCCGATGATGCTGAAGAGATTGCCGAAATGCGCAAACTCTATGAATTGATTGAACGGCATAATCTCCAGGGTAAATTCCGCTGGTTGGGGGTTCGTTTGCCCAAAGTCGATTCAGGAGAAGTTTACCGCGTCATTGCCGATCACCGTGGCGTTTTCGTGCAACCGGCTCTCTTTGAAGCCTTTGGCTTAACCATCCTCGAAGCGATGATTTCCGGATTACCCACTTTTGGAACTCAGTTTGGCGGTCCCCTGGAAATTATCCAGGACAAGATTAACGGGTTTTATATTAACCCCACTAATTTGGAGGAAATGGCCCAAAAGTTGGTGGACTTTGCCACGAAGTGCGAGCAGAATCCTGACTATTGGTTGGAGATTTCCAATCAAGGAATGGAGCGAGTCTATAGCACGTACACCTGGAACATTCACACATCGCGCCTGTTGTCAATGGCGAAAACTTACGGTTTCTGGAACTACTCTTCTCAGGAAAACCGGGAAGATATGTTGCGCTATCTCGAATCCCTGTTTTACCTCATCTATAAACCCCGCGCCCAAGCCATGTTAGCTGAACACATGAAGCGATAACCCCACAAACAAACTGGGGGCAACTTGCCCCCAGCAGAGGGCGACCATAACGGTACGCCCCGACATCTTTTCTTTTGACTTTTGCCTCTTGCCTCTTGCCTCTTGCCTTTTGCCTTTTGCCTCTTGCCTTTTGCCTTCTTCTCCCCCTCATTCCTGATTCCGATGCTGCCAAGCTAAATCCAACAATTTACTCCAACGTTTTTGAGCTTGTTTAGGGGTACAGTTGAGGATGTTGGAAATTTCCGTGTTGTTGCATCCTTGTTGTTTGAGGGCGATGAGTTTCACTTGGGGGGGAGTGAGATCTTTGAGGAAACGTTGCCATTGTCCCGGAGACATTCCTAGATTGCGATCGAGATCGGCGCCAAGCCATTGGTGAACCAGTTTCCAATTGCCAGCCCGAGAGAATTTCTCGACATGGTATTTAAACCGTTGTTGGAGATAGTCCCGTTGACGAGCCGTTAAGCCAAGAATTTCATCGATTTCATGGGCGGGGATATCTTGCAGTTTCAGGGTGAGATAATCAATGCACTCGGGTTGTCCTTGGTCTTTGAGATAGTTAATGAGGGCTTTGATGACGCGATCGCGCATGACGGATTCCGCCGGGTCAATGGTATCAGACACCATCTGTTCGCGCACTTGACGGGCGGCGGCCGAGCGGCTGACGCTTTCGTCTTCTTCGCTTTTGCCGGATTCGACGGCTAACTCCATGTCAATGGATGTTTCGGGGGGTTGTCCCTTGGCAAAGCCCTGGGCTCTCAGGATAATCAACTGTTGGGAGTTGCGTCCTGGGAGGGAAATGCGTCGTTTGGCATATTGCTCGGTAAAGGCCATGTATTCGGCCAGTTCAACCCGAGTTTTGGGGGTATAGTTTTGGGGTAAATCATGTTCCCGGTGAAAGGCGCGTAGAACTTCGATATAAAAGCCTTGCAGGAAGTGTTCGATGAGGGTATAGCGGCCTTGGAAGCC
>NZ_JAWOCL010000104.1:0-4954 GCF_046483825.1 Sodalinema sp. | reverse complement strand
GCCAAGACGGCATCCAAGGCCTCAGCACTAATACGAGTAGCATCCTGAAAGCCCCAGGTCTCCTCAATCGCCTCAACGGTGGCATCAGGTAGGCCGCGACGCACATCGAGGGGGACTTTCCAATGCAGCAGGTCTTCTCGTAGCAATGGGTCATCGGGGCGAAACAGGGCCGTTGTTGCACCGCTACCGGTATCATTACCACTCATCGGACTCTCACTGAGGGGACTCGGGATAATCCCAGCTTCGGCTAATCCCTGAACCACGGCAAAGTCAGGATGGCTTCGAGGCATATCTTGAAACGCCGGTTCACTGCTGTCACGAGGTTGACGCAGTTGTTGGACGGATTGGTCGGCATAGAAACGGTTGTTGGCCTGCATCAGCCAACGGGCATAGTCTCGCCGTGTCATTGCCTCCTCGGGGCCAAAGCGATCGCCCTGGACTGGAGATAAGATGCCCAATTGGGCCACATCCTGGACGTAGGGGGTCAGGGGGTCGGAAACGTTGTCTAAATCACTAAACTCAGTGGTCTGTGAGGGCTGTTGATCTGGGGGAGATGGCGTGGCCTGAGGTTCTGGATTCTCGGCCGGGTTGTCTGGAGTTGGCGAGGCTTGGGGGGTCTGGTTGTCTTCGGGGTCTGTTTGACTCAGGGTTGAGGGAGAACTGGGATAGGTCAGTTCAATCTCGGTGGTGTTCTCAGCCTCGGCGGTGCTGTCCTCGCCCGTCGTCTCACTGTTCTGGGGGCGAATCTCAACGGTCAGGGGCCAGTCTTGGCCATTGATGCGACCGGTTGCTGCCAGTTGAAGGGTCTCTCCTTCGGTTTCATCGCGATCGAGTTGCCAATTGTCCCCTTGCAAGCGACCTCGATAAAACTCAGCAATTACCTCGGCTGGGTCGTCACTTTGCCAACGACTGCGGAGGCGATCGCCGTTGAGTTCGGTGGTCTCTAGCCAGGTAGCCGGTTGATATTGGGGCAGTTCCGGTGGTAGCCGTTCTAACTCCGGTGCATCGGGAATGGCGGCGGTTTCCGTCGGCTGAGGACTGGGAGTTGATCGCTCCAGTTGAGGATCTGCGGCAAAGGAATCTTCTAAGGATTGGCCGTCGGGACCATTGGCACAGGCCGTCAGGGCCATCAGACTCATCAGGACGGACAGTTTCAACGCCGATGGTTTCAACGCAGAGAGGTTTAACGCAAACAGGTTCAACACAATTATTTCAGCGCGTTAATGGCATAGTTGAGATAAAACTTAAGTTCTGTCGCGGCGCTGGGGGAGAGTTTGAGTCCGGCACTGCCGCGATCGCGAATATATTTAAAGATATCGGCTTTGACGCCAGCCACGGCGGCGGTTCGATTGGGCGAGCGTCCCCATTCGTCAAAGGGACTGGTATTGCCAACCACTAAGCAATATTGAATTAAACATAAATCCCGGTCAATGGCCCGATCAAGATCGGCGGTTCCGGCAGCGGAACGAGGGAGTAGGGTTTCGATGACATCGCGGACGAGATCCTGGTGGTAGATGGCCAATTTCTCCGCTGCTTCCAAACGGGCCTCGGCTCGTTCTAGGGGAAGCTTGGCGGCGGCTAAATCCGCATCATCGAGGAAGCGTCCAGCCACTTCAGCCATGGCCAGGATGGGCGTTAGGGCAGATTTCATGGGGTGTTGGCTTTGGGGGTATTGGCTTGGGGTTAACTCGTTAACGAAGGGCAGCAATGGCAATCTCAAAATACTCGGAGATTTCTTGAACTAACGCCAGCTTGATATCGGCGGGACCATCGCTGAGTACGGGGTCAAGTTGAGCGAGGGTTGCCGTTTTCATCTCGACTATGGCACGAACGGCGGCTGAGAGGGGAACGCCTAGGGTTTGATAGGTTTGCTTCAACCCCTCTAAACAACGATCTTTAAGGATGGCTGAGTCGCCGGCCAGTAGGGCGTAGCTGACGTAGCGCAGGATAAATTCACCGTCGCGAATACAGGTGGCCATGCGGCGGCTGGGGTAGCAGTTGCCCCCCCGTTGAATTAACTCGGGGTTTTCGGACACCATGGCGGCGATGGCTTGGGCGACAATGTCGTTGGCTTGTTGGCGCATCACTTCAACGGCGGTAATCCGTTGGGCGTGACTGGCGGCGAATTGACGCAGACGGGCAAGGCGATCGCCCTCGACGTAGGCGGTTTGGGCCTCAGCGTCGAGGACAGCGCGAGAAAATGAATCCAACACGGTTTGGCGAAAAACGACAAGAGACGTTTATAAAGCGGCATCTAATAGTGTAGCAACGACGCGATGGTCTGGATCTTGGCGCAGTTGCTCTAATGCGGCTTCGGCGCGCCCATCGCCGAAGTGGCGTAAGCCGTGAGCGACTCGCGCTCGCAGTTGCCATTGGGGGCTGTCGGCTTGGGAGAGGAGTAATTCTAGGGCGCGATCGCTCTGCGTGGTTTGGGCGAGGGTTCCTAAGCCATCGAGGGCGGTTTCACGGACTAAGAGGTTGCGATCGCTCAATCCCTGTTGGCACAACTCTAACAGCACCTCGGGATAGGGCATCTCCATCATCGAGGCAATAATGCCATGACGCGAAAGCCAGCCGTTATCCTCTTGGAAGAGACGACGTAGGTACGGTACGGATGCTTCACCGTAGAGGGCCAGGGAACTGGCGGCTTCGGCCCGGATATTGGCATCTCCATCCCCCATCATCCCCAGTAAGGCCTCAAACCCGGCTTGGCTGCGTTTACGCCCCAATCCCATAGCCACGAAGGAGCGCACGAGGACTTCGGGATCGCCGACGAGGTTTGTCAGTAGGGGAACGGCTACATCTGGCTCATAGTCTCGTAGGGCTGTTAATCCCCGCATCCGACGTTGGGGATCGTCACTCTGGAGATGACCGCGAATTTCGACTTCGTTCATATCTGGGTTGGTTTTGTCAATTTTTATTTACATTTATTCATAGTTTAACAAAACTGAGAATAAAACCCAGCCCAACTACCCAGCCCAACAATGCCAGCCAGAGGCGACGGGGGTTCAGGGACACCTGGCCCGCCGTCGGCTGAGTTAGTCTTCGTGATCTTCAAAGGGATCGGCGAGTTCTTCGGAGGGGGGGCCGAAGGAGACATAGATGCCGTAGGCGGTGATGGCGATCAGGACCGCAGCGGTGGAAATACTAAGAACTGTTGCAGGTTCCATAAATAAGATTCAAAAATGAGATAGCTTCCTCTATAATATTACGAAAACTTAAGATTTTTCACAGAGCGTACAACTTTAGGTTAAACACATGGCACAACAAACACGTCTCGGCGATATCCTCAAACCCCTGAACTCCGAATACGGGAAAGTCGTTCCCGGCTGGGGAACCACTCCTTTGATGGGAGTGTTCATGTTGCTATTTTTCGTGTTCTTGCTGATTATTCTGCAAATCTACAACTCGTCCTTGCTGATTGAAGGCGTGGACGTGGATTGGGCGAATCTGAGCCGCTAGGTTGCTGCTCGGGTCCCCAAATTAAACGAAATCCCGGTCTAACCGGGATTTTTTATCGGTACAGGCTACGGTGGAGCGCGATCGCGCCCGGCTGAGCCTCCATGCGCTACCCTTAATGTGGACATCCCAGGAGTTGCAACGATGAATATTTTTGGCATTGGTTTACCTGAAGCAATTGTGATTTTGGTGATTGCACTGCTAATCTTTGGCCCGAAAAAGTTACCCGAAATTGGCAGTAGCCTGGGAAAAGCTCTCCGTAGCTTCCAGGATGCTTCCAAGGAGTTTGAGACTGAATTAAAACGCGAAAGCCAACAAATCAAGGCTCAACAGAGCCGGGAGATGGCTGAATCTGAGGGATCTGCGGCCTCGTCTGAGCCAGCGGCGTCTAACGCCAGTACCGCCAATTCAGCTAATTCTGGCCAGGATTCGGCTACCTAAGCTCCAGAACGCTCCTTTTATCGATTCCTCTTTTGTTAACGTCCCGTTTCTGACTACCTTTTCTGAATACTTTCTGAATACCTGTGAGTGCTTCCTCGACACCGATTTTAGTTCCCCATCTGATCGTCGGACTGGGTAATCCTGAGCCGAAGTACGATCGCACCCGTCATAATATCGGCTTTGCGGCGGTTGATGCCTTGGCGCGATCGTGGCAAATTCCCTTGGCCGCGCAGCGTAAGTTTAAGGGAGAGTATGGGGATGGCATGGCGATCGCGGGCCGCACGGTGCGTCTGCTCAAACCCACCACCTATATGAACCGCTCCGGGGAATCGGTACAAGCGGTACTGAATTGGTATAAACTTTCCCCCGCCTCGGTTCTGGTGGTTTACGATGATATGGACTTACCGGTGGGACGCATTCGCTTGCGTCTGGCGGGATCAGCCGGCGGCCATAATGGCATGAAATCGATTATTTCCCATTTAGGAAGCCAAGCGTTTCCTCGGCTACGGGTGGGAATTGGCAAACCGCAAGGGGGAGGAAATCCCTCGATTTCCCATGTTCTCGGCAAGTTTTCCCCTCAAGAGAACCAAGTCATGGGGGAGGTGATGGTGTTAGTGCGTGATGCGATCGAACTCAGCCTCAAAGACGGGGTTGAAAAGTCCATGAGTCTTTACAACAGCCGTAATCTGGCCACACCATCAAGGTCTAACCCCTCTAACTAACCCATTGAGACGACATCGAGACGACAGGTTGAGTTCTTCTCCAAATTTGCCCCAAACGACTGCCTATCTGCGCGTGACTGACTGTTCCTGGGAAGGAGGAACCCTACAGGGAGAGGTCACGGCGGGTTCGTTTACCTGGGAATTTTGTTGGCTATTTAGTCAATCTCGCCTGGATATCGAACCCTCTCGCGGACGGGCCTTAATTCAAGAACCCCTCGGCCGCTTTCTTGAACAGCGAGACTATCAACTCGAACCAGGCGGCGATTATCAATTCACGATTCGCGCTGTTATCTAAGGTTGGCTGGCTCTCGTCTCCCCCCCCCTCGTCCGTC
>NZ_JAWOCL010000099.1:0-4553 GCF_046483825.1 Sodalinema sp. | reverse complement strand
GAGCGCCGTGGGGTGAGAGTTTGATGAGATGGCCTTGATAATGGCGATCGCCGAGTTGTTTGCCCTGTAAGGGAGTAAAAGAGACGGATAGAGCCGGGTGGAGGTCATAAAGTGGGAGTTGGTCACGGGATAGACTGATGTTATGTTTCTCAGAAATTTCCACGACTGAATAAATTGAGATCGGTTGAATGCCAACTTTGAGACAAACTTATTCTTCGCCGTCAAACTCGACAATGTTATCAACTTCCTCTAAGGTCGATTCTGTGACTAAAATTTGTCCGCCAACGGTATAAGATTCAATGCGATAGGTTAAGTTCACCTGAGACCCCACGACGCCATATTTCGTGCGTTTGAGGGAACCAATGTTGCCGACAACTACCTCTCCAGTATTGATGCCAATGCCCATTTCTAGGGTTGGGAGATCTAACTCGGTCATTTTTTGGTTAACTTCAGTCATAGCTTGCTGCATGGCGATCGCACAAGCAATGGCCCGTTCAGCATCATCCTCTCGTTGAGTAGGTGCGCCAAAAAGAACTAAAATCCCGTCTCCCATAAACTCATCAATCGTTCCTTGATAGGCGGTAATGGCATCAGCCATCGCTTCGAGATAGATGTTTAAAATCGATAACACATCTTCGGGGGGGAGTCGTTCAGAAATGCTGGTGAATCCCCGTAAATCAGAGGTGAGAATGGTGATTTTACGGCGTTCTCCTCCTAAACTTAATCCTTCGGGAGTTTCGAGGATGGTGGCGACGACTTCGTCGGTGAGGTAGCGACTAAAGGTATGGCGAATGTCGATCGCCGATCGCGCCACATAGGCGACAACACACAACGCGGCGATTCCTTGAGCCAACAGTGGGGGAAGTAGGGGAATCCACCATCCCTGTAAAAACGCCAGATAACTGATGCCAATAATCAGGGTTCCTGAGAGAATTTGCCCTAACAGCCGCATGGCGCGATCGCTATAGCGCCAAATCCAAGCTAAGCCAGCCCCCGAGATGGCGGCGAAGAAAATCCAGGCCCATTCTAAGACGTTGGGGAGGGTGAGAATCTGCGATCGCCCATCGAGGACAGTACTGAGGATATGACTGACGACATTGGCATGAACTTCGACTCCCGAGGTTTTCTCAATCCCTTGGCCCTGGATACTTAACGGCGTGTCAAAAAAGTCTTTTAAGCTCTCGGCGGTATGGCCGATCATCACAGTGCGATCAAAAAAGATATCGCTAGAGACATGGCCTTCTAAGATGTCTCGTAGTTCAACGGTTTCAAAGGTTTGGCCATTGTTACGATAGTTGATAAAAATTTGGTAGCCGCGATCGTCAAAGGCGCCATAGCCGCCATCACCACTAGAGAGAGGGACAAATATGGTGTCTGAGAGTTGCACCCATTGCCGCTCATCCTCGGTCACACTGGGGGTAATTCCCTCAGGTTCGAGGTGAAGTATGGCCAGATGTAAGCCGATACTGAGAACCACCTCTTCGGATTGAGGATCGGTGAGATAGAGAAAGGCCCGTCGTAGCCGACCATCTTTATCCCGAGGTAAGTCATTAGCACCAACGCGCCCCAATTCCGCTAAGACCGGGGGAGGAGCCACCCGTTCGAGTCCGCCGGTGATTTTGGCGATCCCAATCAGATTCTCGATATCTCGGTAGAGCTGTGTTAGCTCCGCATAGCCGGGTTCGAGGGGCGGGTTCTCCCGCAGCAATTGCGGTTGCTGCCGAAACATCTCCACAATTTGCGGGTAGGGAGGCGGTACGGGTAAATCCCGGTAGATATCTAAGCCAATGGCCCGAGGCTCCCCGGCGGCGATGCGTCGCAGGGCCTCGGCCAGAAGCTTATCGTTGATGGGATGGCCGTACTGTTGCAAATCCGCTTCGGAAATGCCAACGACTAAGATGCGTTCATCGATCGATTCGGCTGGCCGCAGACGAAAGAACATATCTAATGCGGCTAGTTCTGGCCCCTGGAGGACTCCCGTGGCTCGTAATAGAAAGACCAGTAGGGTTGTTGTGGGAGCGATCGCCAAAATGCCTCGCCACCGCCAAATCTGTTGTCGCAGTTTATCCCACATGAGAGTTTAGTTCAGGAAGACCATTGGATGCCCCCAAGATGGCGTGTTCCCTAACCGTAGATCAGCCAGATTGTCTAAGTTGCAGTTGTTGAGTTATGTTAGTCTCTTCATCGGTATTCTTAATCTCGGCGTTGACGATTAAAACCGCAGTTCTCCGGCGTCGTCGAGATCTGGCAGATCATCGCGGTCAGATGGAGGCTCATCAGATGAGCGCTCATCTGATGAGCGATCGCGGTTGAGGGAGAAAAACTGGATTTCAGGACTTTCCCTTGAGGCTTGGGAGCCATTGCCAGGGGAGGCGATCTCAATCTGGGTATCGGCCGCGATCAGATCTAAATCTCTCAAGACCTGGGGCCAAGCGTCGAGGGAATTAACCATCTCCTCGAAATAGTCAAACCAAATCCCGGCGCTTCCATAAAGATAGGCCGCCTCTTGAGCGTCGTCACGATGTTCTAGCCGAGCGGCCAGTTCGGGGTCGGGTTCGACTCGTTCAATCCAACCATCATAAATTGCCAAGCTGGTCGGATCTTGGATATTCTGTGGGTTGCACTGAATTTCGAGATACCAACGATAGGTCTCCCCAACTTCTAAGCCGGATTCATTGGCGGAAGGGGAAAACCGCAAAATATGTTCTTGTTCGTTGAGATTGGGCGGTAAGGCTACACTGACACGGTGGACTTCTTCGATATCACCGGTGTTGTTATCTCGTTCAATGATAATTTCGGCGGTTTCTAAACCCGCTTTAGCACTAGCGATATACCAATAGAAGCTCGGATGTTCTTGATAGGTGAGACCAAAGTAAGTTTGGTCGTCATCGGTCGGCATGAGCGGGACAACATGAATACAATCGGAACGTCGGGTGGCACCTCCTTCGGCTGAGTCGGGTGCACCGCGATCGGGAGGGGAAAATTGAACGGCTCGTCTCTGGGAGTGTAGGGGCGTGTCTTGGCTCGGGGCTGAAAATTGCGCCTTGACTGGAGTGAGAGGACTGCTGAGCAAACCCAGTAACAGCCCCAGGCTGACTGTTAGGGATGAAACAGGATGACAAACCATAGCCATAGGGACATAAAGGAGAATAGGACGTCGGCTCGCTCATGACGGACAACCGGCTTAACGGTGGTGGTCAATCCTGTGGTCACTCTCATGAGCTTAGTTAAAGTTTAGCTAATTCCGCGAGAAGCCCCGCACTTGACCCAACCGGGTAAGTGTCGGGATGAACGCGGTGGCCACCTGTGATAGAGTTCAGGCCACCTTACCGCGAAGGTAACGGGAGCGAAAACCAAGCCAGATCGATACAAGCATTGCTTTATGATCCATCTCATTGACCCTTTGGACGCGGGGTCAAGCCGCTCGCCAGAAGGTAAGACTCGTCACTCCGAGGAGTCGAAAGCACTTCTAAGCGGACACTTTGACATACTCCCCACTAAGCAAGAGATGGGGATTCTCCGGCTAATCAAACAGATAATCGCTACTCAACTGACGGTTGGTTTGACAAAGCGATCGGATTGCCAGAAACCCTGGTCTTATGCCCGTTCTTTGTCCATTTAGAGTCGTGGGTATGCCCGACCCCGACTTTTTCTATGTTTTTGGCAGCATTCTCATCTCTCTCCTGTTCAGTTCCGCAATTCAGACCGACAACGGAACGAATAGACAAGTCTATTTTGCCCCATTTATAGCCACAGTCTGAACAAGTTTGAGATGTAGGTTCCCAACGACTGATAACATTAACTCCTCTATCGTTGATAAGTTGAGCCTTAGCTTCACAGAACGTTCGGAAGTTACCCCAACCTGGCTCACTAATAACTCTAGCTAACTTCCGGTTCTTGACCATTCCTGACACATTCAAGTCTTCTAGGCAAACCCCTTGGTTTTCGTGGATTAACTGAGTCGTTATTTTGTGTAGGAAATCTTTGCGGGTGCTGGCTAGTTTTTTGAATCTAGGGAACCCCACTCTTTTGCCTTTCCGTTTACCTGAGCGGCTCTTGAAAAAATTAGAGAAGGCTACACCTAAATCTCGCACAGACTGCTGTAAAGGAACACTTGAAACATCAGATAGCCAATGCCGTTCAGGAGTCTTTTTAGCTTGAGTGATGACCTGTTTTTGTAATCCTGAGTGACTCGGCCACTTTTCTCCTGATGGGGTTGACTTAACTCTAGCCAAAGCATCATTCCACACAACGCGACAACAGCCAAACAACTGGGCAAGTTTTTGGGACTGGCGCTGGGTTGGATCGATTCGATACGGGTATCGACCTTTCATCCTTTGCTGAAGAAATCATTGGTTTTAGTTTACCCTAGAACAGGTACAATAGGGAAGCAAGGCGGCTTTAGCCGCCTTGCTTCCCTATTGTACCTGTTCTCAGGTAAACTAAAACCAATGATGTCGTCAGCAAAAGATGAAAGCTCGATACCAGTATCGAATCTATCCAACCCAGCGCCAGGCACAAAAACTTGCCCAGTTGTTTGGCTGTTGTCGCGT
>NZ_JAWOCL010000183.1:0-6714 GCF_046483825.1 Sodalinema sp. | reverse complement strand
AGTAAAATCATCAGCTTTATAGCCAAATGTACCCATAAAATTAATGTCTTGACTGATTTCCTCCAAAACTTCTTGCACCTTATCTTTATAGTCAGTTTGACAAGACTTGATGAGATCTTGAAGATTATCTTCTACCCTGACTTTGTCTTCAACAATTTTCTTCCAGGCTTTTTGTTGTTCCTGTTGACTTCGCTCCCAGTTGCTTACAGCAAACTGGGGAATTTCATCGATAAGTTCCTTGAAAACTGAATCAATCTTCAGTTTCAGTTGGTTTAAACAGTCTTTTCGGATCTGTGTTAGTTTTATTTGAGTTTCCTGTTTTTTTTGTTGGATTGTATCCGCAAGTTTCAGACAAATTTTGCGCTCATTCTGGATTGCCAATAAGGGGGGTGTGAGTAAGACGGAGGTCTCCCCAATAATCGTTTGAGAGGTTAAGAGTGAGCCATAATTTTTAATCGCATCATCAATTTGCTTGAGAAACTCTTGAATTCGGCTGGCTTCGTAAAGCTGTTTACACAATTCCGGGTCTTGCTTTTGTCGAGATAGTCGTGCGGCCAGCAACATCACGGGAATAACAACGATGGAATCATTATTATATTTTTTTCTGGCATAGTTGAAAATTCGTTTTTTGTGATCTTCTATATCTTGACCCGTCAATTCTTCATCTGGGTCGTCCAGGAAAAACTCTAAGAGATCCTCATCTTCTAGGTTGTCTTGAACATTGAGGAGTATGATTAACGGTTTAGTTTGTCGTTTGAGTTTGTCAAAAAAGTCAAACTCTGATTCTTGAATGCTATCATTGGTTACAATATAGCAAATCAAGTCTGCCTCATTGACGGCTTTTAGGGCTTCGGCTTCATCTTTTTCACCACCAACAGCCGCAATACCGGGCGTATCAATTAAGCGAATTCCATTGCCAAGATCGTAAGTATAATTTTGGCGGGTTGTCCGTTGTTGACCTGTGCCAATTCTCTCGTACTTTGTGCCTAACAAGGTGGAAAACAGGGTACTTTTACCCGCTTTCGTCCGCCCCATCATCACGATGGTGAAGTGAGCAACCGTTCGTTTTTTGGCTCGAACCATTGCTTGAAGATTATCGATATCCATTGAACGAGATTCCCGTAACCGATTATAAATTTCACTAATCGGCTTGAGATAGTCTTGTTCGGAACGACTGACGGATGTTTCGACCTCTCTTGATTGGGTATTGAGGGTTTTATTTAGTTCTATTAGCGCCTTGTGAACGGGGTTAAGCTCTTCGATAACGCGATTATAGTCTTCCTGGGCGATTTTTTGATTGGACTCAATCACCTCTTGGTAGCTGGTGGCCTTTAAGAAAGACAAAATGTTTCCACCCTTGATTAATTTTGGGATTTATGATAATTCAGTTTTAAGAGAATGTCAATGTTGTTGAACGAGTATTCAGCTAATTGGTTTTGCCTCCAGCCGGCGGCAGAGCCGCCCAAAGCCCGTGCCACGGCTTCAGCCATGGCACGAGTATACTTCCGTGATCAGCCCTCTGGAGTCAACTTTCGGGACAAACCCGATCACACCGGTAACGGATCTTGGGGCGGCCATTCTTCAGGGAGGCGATCGCACAGAAACACCAACACAACCCGCTCCGCCGGTTCAATCAACCCGGCCAACTCCGTCCCATGACTTGACATCCTCCCAGGCCCACCTAACCTGTACCTGAGACTTAATCCCTCAGCAAATCCTCGATCGCCGCCGCCTGAGTCGGTAACGCCGCCGTCAACACCTCCGGCCCATCCGCCGTCACCAACACATCATCCTCAATACGAATCCCACGCACATCCGCAAAGTCCCCCAGACGCTGCCAATTGACCATCTCCCGGTATCGCTGCCGATTCCCCGCATCATTGAGAATCCCCGGAACCTGATAAAACCCCGGTTCAATGGTGACCAACATCGAAGGCTTCAGCGGACGATGCAGACGCAAAAAGCCCAAGCCAAAGCGACGACTGCGCGCTCGTCCCTTCTCATAGCCCGCATAATCCCCTAAATCTTCCATATCATGGACATCCAACCCCAACAGATGACCAATCCCATGGGGGAAAAACAGGGCATGGGCATCGGCTTCGACTAAATCCTCGGGCCGTCCCCGCAAAATCCCTAAATCCACTAATCCCTCGGCGATGACTTGGGCCGCCAACAGGTGAATATGGCGGTATTCCACCCCCGGATTCACCGCCTCAATACAACGGTCATGAGCGGCTAAAACCACGTCGTAAATCGCCCGCTGACTGGGGGAAAACGTCCCTTTCGCCGGCCAAGTTCGGGTGACATCGGCGGCCCAACCGGATGGGGCTTCGGCACCGACATCGGCCAAGATTAAATCATCGGCGTTGATGGCATGATGATACTGCTCATTGTGGAGAACTTCCCCATGAACGGTGACAATACTGTTGTAGGCGCAACTCATGTTGTGGGCCAGAATCACCCCCTCCATGGCCCCGCGCACTTGGGCTTCTAAGTTAGCGGTTGGGGTGGCGGCCATGCCCGCTTTGTGGGCTTCCACGGTCACCGCCGCCGCGTGACGCAGTTCCACTAAGGCCCCCGCGTCGTGGGTTAGGCGCACTTGCACGATCGCCCGCACCAGTTGGCGATCGCTCCCCTGTAAATTATCCATGGGCGAGAGCGATCGCCCCAACACCCCGGCCTGAAGACTGCGCACATCATCGTTTTGCACGGGAATCGTCGCCGCACCCTCGGCTTGGGCCGGCAATTCCGAGAGGGGGAAGGCGGCATCCGCACCAATGGTACTGGCGATTTGGTGGCGTTTGGGCTGTTCTCCATGCCAGAGGGCAGCACTGGGGTGAGGATCGTCATAGAAGAGGTGCAAGCGCCCGGATTCGAGACGAATGGCCGCATTTTCTAGGGGTAACCCGGCAAAATAGAGAAAATGACTACTGGGGCGAAAAGGGTATTTGTTGGCCGGGAAATTACGGGATTTGCTGCGCCCGGACCAGAGAATCACCGGGAAATCCACCAACTCCGCCAACCGTTGTCGCCGTTCGTGGAGGATGGTTTCTAGGGTGCGATCGCGGAGGATGGAGGAGGGATAATTACTACCGAGAAGCATAGGTTCAATTCGCTCTTGTCAATTCGTGAGGTCTTAACCATTGGTATTCTTGTATCCTAGCGATTTTTCCTCCATCGTTCACGAGGGGTTAGGCTGTGGGAATCAAGGTTAAGAGAACCCGAGCCACGGTAAAGTAAATTAGAACCCCCAACACATCGACGCAGGTGGTAATAAAAGGCGCTGACATCAACGCCGGATCGAAGCCTTGAGACTTAAAGAGAATCGGTAACGCCGCCCCAGAGGTTGACGCTAACACGGCAATGGCGATCAGACTAACACCGGCCGACAAGGAGATAATAATATCCCCCTGGAGGAGGTAAGCCCCCACCGTCACCAACGCTCCCAGCATACTGCCGAGCATGAGTCCGGCGATCGCCTCACGACGAATTAAGCGCCAAGCCCCCCCCGTCTGGATTTTATCCATATTTAGCCCCCGAATAATCACCGTCGAAGACTGGGTTCCCACATTCCCACCGGTTCCAATCAGCAGGGGAATAAACATGGCTAATCCCACCAATTGTTTGAGCGTTCCCTCATTAGCACGAATCACCGCACTTGTCAAGACATTAGTCACCAACAAAATTAACAGCCAGGAGGCCCGTTGCCGGGACACCCGAAACAGGTTCATCTGAAAGTAATCTTCACCATCGGATTGCAAGCCACCGAGAGCATAAATATCCTCGGTCGTTTCCCGTTCAATCACATCGATGATGTCGTCAACGGTGACAATCCCCACCAGTCGCTGTTCACTGTCGACGACGGGAACCGCGAGGAAGTCGTAGCGTTGAATGGTGCGGGCCACTTCCTCTTGGTCGGTACTGGTATGGACAAACACCGCATCTCGGTTCATAATCTCACCGACGGTTTGCTCGGGTTGAGCCACCACCAAATCGCGCAGGGAGAGGATTCCTGTCAGATGTCGAGCCGCATCGGTCACATAGAGCGCATACACCGTCTCAGTGGTGTCCGCGAGATGACGAATCCGCTCCAAAGCCCCATTAACCGTCAGATTCTCCTTGAGGGAGATATACTCCGGGGTCATGATGCGCCCGGCGGTGTCGGGTTGGTAGCCCAGCAGTAGGGAGGTGGCCTCCCGTTCGTTGGCGCTGAGATGAGTCAGGAGTTGACGCACCACTTTGGCGGGAAGTTCGTCAAAAAGCCGCGCGCGATCGTCCGGGGACATCTGTTCGACTAAGTCCCGGATTTCTTGGTTTTTAAACTCTTCTAATAGGGCCTGTTGTACGGAGCGATCGAGATGTTCATAGACCTCAGTGGCTTCGTCTTTGGGGAGGAGGCGGAAGGCGATCGCATGGAGGTTTTCGGGCAATTCGTGAATGACTTCAGCAACATCGACCGCTTGCACCGGAACCAGTAGCAGTTTGGCATCTTTGAGATTGCCCTGTTCGAGAAAAATCTGAAGTTGCGATCGCACCAAGTCACGCAACTCCTCACGAGATGAAATCGATTGTGCGACGTCTTGACTTTGTACCAAGGTGATCCCTCCCTAACTCTGGTAAACCTACAATTGCTCAATAAATTGCCGGACTAAGATATATCGCCAATCCCGGTGTTAAACACGAATCAACAATCGTGCCACATAAAAGTAAATCAGAACCCCCAAAACATCCACACAGGTGGCAATGAAGGGGGCAGACATCAACGCCGGATCAAAACCTCGGGACTTAAAGAGCATCGGGAGAGCCGCCCCAGATGTCGCCGCCAGGGTCGTAATCCCCCATAAACTTAACCCAACGGTGACCGCTACGGCCCAGTCTCGTTGCACAAGATAAGCCCCGACGACCACTAACGCCCCCATCATCAGCCCCAAAACAATCCCCACCAAGGCTTCACGGCGAATAATCTGCCAAGAGATCATATCTCGAATTTTATCGGTACTCAGACCCCGAATGACGACCGTCGAAGATTGAGTGCCAACATTTCCCCCCGTACCAATGAGCAGAGGAATAAACATCGCTAAGCTCACCACTCGTTCGAGAATTGCCTCATTGGCGTTAATAATTCCTCCCGTGAGGATGTTGGTTAACAACAAGATCAACAGCCAAGAGACGCGCCGCTTCGAGATGCGAAATAAACTCATCTGAAAGTAGTTTTCGCGATCGGCTTGCACCGCACCCAGGGCGTAAATATCTTCGGTAGTTTCTCGTTCGAGAACATCAATAATGTCATCCACGGTGACAATTCCCACCAGTCGCTGTTCACTATCGACGACGGGAACCGCTAGGAAATCATAGCGTTGGATGGTACGAGCGACTTCCTCTTGGTCGGTACTGGTATGCACAAAGACTACATCCTCGGTCATAATCTCGCCAATGGTCTGTTCGGGTTCAGCGGTGACGAGATCTCGCAGGGAGAGGATACCCGTTAGATGGCGAGCGGTGTCGGTGACGTAGAGGGCGTAAATGGTTTCCGTGATGTTGGCGAGGCTACGAATCCGCTCAAAGGCTCGGTTGATGGTGAAATGCTCTTTGAGGGAGACATATTCGGGAGTCATGATGCGCCCGGCGGTGTTGGGTTCATAGCCGAGAAGCAGTGAGGTGGCTTGACGCTCGCTAGAACTGAGTTCTTTGAGTAATCGCCGCACCAGGTTCACGGGGAGTTCGTCGAGAAGTCGGACCCGGTCATCGGGGGACATTTGGTCGATGAGATCTCGCAGTTCCTGGTTTTTAAATTCTTCGATCAGCGTCTGCTGTACCTTGGAATCAAGATGCTCGTAAATCTCGGTGGATTTGTCTTTAGGGAGCAGACGAAAGGCAATCGCATGAAGGGTTTGGGGCAATCCTTCGATCGCCTCGGCCGCGTCGGCCGGCTGCACGGGAACCAGCAGGGTTTTGGCTCCCTGGAAGTTACCCTGTTCGAGAAACATCTGGAGTTGCGATCGCACTAACTCTCGCAACTCTTGACGGGATGACCGTTCTTCAACGGACGTGGTGTTCTGATTGTCAACCATAGCGGCCCCCCTCGCCTTCTACAAAAAATACGGATGCTTAAGATCTAGGCAATCCTAATTTAGTGTAAGGGCTGTTGGTCCAAAGAGGATGCGATCGCCGCCCAAAATCCATCTCCTCAACCCAGAGGAGGGGGTAACCGACGTCATATCCCTCTCAAGGGAATTGGAGACTCGGGCAACAACACCGAGGAGTGGGTCATCGCCACGTGAGACAATCTCGGTCGGGTTGAATCAGCTAAATCCTGCGTCGAGGGCAGGTGCAACACACCGATATGCAGGGCAGCATACACCACAATAATAAAACTGAGGACAATGCGATGCCAGATTAGCATCATGTCCTCAACGGGGGATTGGCTAAAGTTCTCATGGGTTCTCATCAGTCTGACCTCTACTTGATTTTTAATAATGTCGTTATGAGTCAGTAGATGGTTCCACCCTGGGGAACAGTTCATTCCCACTGGTTAAATTAGACTGTGAAAGATCCCCATAAGTTCCACCGCAAATCTTTCAGTGCATTCACGGATTCCCCTAGCCATTCTCTAGTTTGCATTGACTCATTTGCGAGTCATCTGCGAGTCATCCACAGGTGACAAGGCGTTTCTCTTAAGCATGAACCGAGCCATCAGGAAGTGTCACCCCATCC
>NZ_JAWOCL010000076.1:0-14166 GCF_046483825.1 Sodalinema sp. | reverse complement strand
GGGAGACTTGGGTGGCGCGATCGCCTCCGGGGTTCGGGGGGACGGTGTCGGGCGATCGGCTCACCATGACGGTAGGCAAGCTTGAGGGAGGGTTGGAACGGCGATTGGGGTCTTGAGCCTCTGGGGAGGCTTGGCGGTCAGGAACACCAGGGGCCGCCGTGGTTTCAGCCAAGAGGGCGGCTTGCACGTCTTGGGCGGTGAGATAGCGTTCTTTGGTGCGATCGCTCAGCATTTTGTTGAGAACTGCCGCCAGTTGGGGACTGACGGAACCGGCCTGTTGCCAAGTCCAGCGAGATTCGTCGTCGTTGTAGAGGTTGGCGGGTTTTTCCCCGGTGAGGAGGACAATGGCTGTCACGGCTAAGGCATACAGGTCACTGTGGGGATAGGCCCGCCCTTGGTGAAGCTGCTCAGGAGGGGCATAGCCGGGTTTACCGACGAGGGTGGCGTTGGGGATGGGGGGTTGGGGTTGGCTGGTGTCGGGTAATTGTGTATCCGAGGATTGCTCCTGGGTTTGAGCGGCTTGTAGTTGGCTGGCGATCTCTTTGACGACGCCAAAGTCGATGGGAACCGGTAAGCGATCGCTCTGACGCTGAATGATATTTTCAGGAGACAAGTCTCGATGGATAATGCCTTGATTGTGGATATAGTCTAAAACCGGCAAAATATCTCGCAGAAACTGAGTGACCTCGGCTTCACTGAAGGGACCGCGCGATCGCAATAGGCTTTCATACGTTTCTCCTGGAACATAATCCCGCACAATGAACAGCCGCTGGTTCTCCTCAAAAATGGCTTGAAATTGAGGGATTTGGGAATGTTGCAGTTGATAGAGTACTTCGGCTTCGCGCTCGAAGAGTTCTTTGGCTTTATCGAGGAGGGTGGTATCAAGAAGCGTTGGGGCAAACTCTTTGACAGCACAGGGCGCGTTAAAGCGACCCCGATCTTCTGCCAAGTAGGTGCGGCCAAACCCACCCTGTCCAAGCAGCCGAATGAGGGAATAGCGCTGTTGTAGCAGGGTATCAGCAGGCAGCGGGGGTTGCATGGTTGCAGGTGTTAGGCGACGACGTGGAGTTGTTCGAGTTGTTCGATGGTGACATCGGCTTGGCTGAGGTGACGATGGTCTTGAGAATGCCAACAAATACCGATGGTTCCGGCTGCCCCGGCCCGTTGAGCCATTTCGATGTCTAGGGGGGAGTCTCCTACCATAATAGCGTTCTGGGGGGATACGCCGAGGGCAGCGCAGGCTTGTTGGAAGAGGGCAGGATCGGGTTTACTCGGGCCGTCGTCGACTCCCATTTTGACGCCGATGAGGTGATCGAGTTGGCAACTCTGGACAAATTGGGCCACCCGTTCGCTGGTGTCGGCTGAGAGAATCCCCAGTTTGAAACCGGCGTTGGCCAGGTCGTGGAGGACTTCTAAGGAGCCAACAAATAGGGGGGAGGTGTCGTCGTCTTTGAGGAGGCGATCGCTGTCATTGAAGGCTTCTCGGGCAATCTGGAGCGATTCAGCCCAGCTACGGCCGGTTTCAGCGACATAGGCGGCGGCGGCGATTAGGTTCTCGTGGCGGCTACCGACGGCGAGGAGATAGGTGGGATCGAGGCGATCGCCTTCAATGCCAAAGGCCATCATCAGGGACTCGCCAACGCCGGGAATTTGGGCATCGAGTCGTCGGATTCGGGCGAGTCCTAATCGGCGTAAAAAGTCTTGGGTATCCAATAAGGTGCCATCTTTATCGAAAATGATAGCCTGGATGTTTTCAAAGGTGACGTTGTTACAGGTAAGGTTCATGGGGGGGATAGGGAACAGGGAACAGGGAATAGGGAATAGGGAATAGGGAATAGGGAATAGGGAATAGGGAACAGGGAATAGGGAACAGGGAACAGGGAATAGGGAACAGGGAACAGGGAACAGGCAATAGGCAAGCTAGCAATAGGGTCGGGTTGGTTCTGGTATTGTAGGGGCGAAAAATTTTTCGCCCCTACTTTCGCTATATGGAACGTTCAATTAGAACTTGCCTGAACGCACCTTGTGGGGGTTAGGGCAAGAAAAAAGAGGGACTGAGACCCTCTTTTGCAGTGTTATGAGGGAGTTAGGAGAGTCTCGGAGACTCTTCTACTCCGGGTATTGTTGAAACAACGGCTTGAAACAACGGCGTGAGTCTTACTCGGTGGCCGACACCATCTCGTCGTCCTCTTCCTCGACACCCACTGCATTTTGGGCTTCGAGTTCTTCGGGAGAGATACCTTGGGCTTTGGCTTCCATTTGTAGACGGAATTTCTCGGCCATTTCTTCGGCTTTCTCGTACACCAACTCAGGGTTTTTCACCATATCACCGGGTTCGGGTTCGAGTTGCTTGGTGGATAGAGAAATCCGGCCCCGTTCGGCATCGAGATCGATAATCATGACCTTGAGTTGGTCGTTGACATCGAAGACACTGCTGGGGGTGTCGATGTGATCGTGGGAGATTTCGGAAATGTGCAGCAAGCCGCTGACACCACCGATATCGATGAAGGCACCGTAGGGTTTGATGCCGCGCACGGTTCCGATGACGACTTCGCCGACTTCTAAGCCATTCATCTTATGCTCAACTAAGGCACGACGATGGCTGAGGACAAGACGGTTGCGTTCTTCATCGACTTCCAAGAATTTCAGGGGCAGATCTTCGCCCACTAAGTCTTCTTTGGGTTTACGAGTGCTGATGTGGGAACCGGGGATAAAGCCGCGCAATCCTTCAATGCGAACCAATGCCCCGCCTCGGTTTGTGGCGAAGACACCGGAGTGAACGGTGGCATCTTCTGCTTGAAGTTGGCGAACCCGCTCCCAAGCGCGCATATATTCAATGCGACGAATTGAAAGGGTTAGTTGTCCGTCTTCGTTTTCATCCATGAGGATGAAAAATTCCCGCGTCTCGTTGGCTTGCAAGACCTCGTCCGGAGATTCGACACGGTTGATTGACATTTCCTGTAACGGGATGTAGGCGGCGGTTTTGGCACCGATGTCAATCAGAGCGCCTTTTGGCTCTATACTAAATACCGTCCCTGCTACGGTATCGCCGGGATTGAAGTGATAATCGTACTTGTCGAGTAATGCGGCAAAATCTTCGTGTGTGAAACCGACATCTCTTTGCGTTGTATTCTGATTGACCATGCGTGTTTTCCTAGGACTGAGTCTCCATAACTGAGGTTTGCCTCCGGCTGATGGGTGTTACAGAATTGAACGGACAGGGCGATGATTGCAAGCAAGTCCTCCTTTGACGAAACACCGCATCACCTTCGTTTGAAGGCGAATTGACTAACAGCATAGCAAATTCTATCCCACTACTACGACTTTGTGGGTGGCTTTTTTTGGGGAATCTTAAAAATCGGGATAATGTCCGGTCTGATAGGGGGAATGGATGGGGGTAACGCCGATGGCGATCGCCCTTAGGAGGACCTCACGTAGAGATGGCGCAGTTGGGCGCGGTTTCAGGGGAGACATCCTGAGGCTCGTCGAGGGATTCGTCGAGGGGGTCGTCGGGACGACTTTCTCGCAGGCGATCGAGGGCTTCGACGAAGTCGCGAACGCCCTGAAATTGCTGATAGACGGAGGCGAAGCGCACATAGGCGACTTCGCTGAGGTCTTTGAGGGAATCGAGGACAATTTCTCCGATTTCGCTGGTGTGAATTTCCCGTTTGGTTCGCTGGTGTAGGCGTAGTTCGATGTCATCAACGATCGCCTCTAAGCGTTCGGGGGCGATGGCCGTTTTCTCACAGGCCCGGACGATGCCTCGTAGCAGTTTGGATCGATCAAACGATTCCCGTTTACCATCTCGTTTGATGGCAATCATGGGGACAAATTCGATGCGTTCATAGGTCGTAAAGCGGCGTTGACAGTTCAGACACTGTCGCCGACGACGGACGCTTTGCCCAGATTCGGTGGAACGAGATTCTAAAACGCGGCTTTCTGTATGCTCGCAGAAGGGACAACGCATAACAATTGGGGTAGAAACCCAATAACAATTGACAGGTATTAGCAGACATGATAACAGACGCACTACACGAATGTAGTACGTCTGGGCAAGATCTGACTCCTGTCGTAGCGGTTCCCACGACAGGAGTGGATAACCGATATCGAGCTGATATCAGAACAATAAGGGGTTATTTGCCGATTTTGGGGGTTTCGCGGAAGGCGATGGCAAAGAACAATAAAGCCAGGGTTGCCGCGAGGAGCAGAATGTAAATGACGCTTTCCATAATCTCTAAAAACTCAACGTGGGACAGTCTTAGTCTATCAAAGGAATCATGTTAAGGATTTGAGGAAGTGGCGATCGCCACCTCCCCAAAGGGTCCTGTTGGCCTCAGGCGCAGCTAAAGCGACCTGAGTTATGCCATTTCTTGCTCGACCCGAGTGGTTTTGTCTCCCACTTTCTGGAAGGCACCCCATTCCACTTGATCTTCGTCAAGTTCAGGGTCAATCCCAGCGAACACGTCGCGGAACAGAGTCCGAGACCCGTGCCAGATGTGACCGAAGAAGAACAGCAGGGCGAAGCAGACGTGACCGTAGGTGAACCAACCGCGAGGACTGGTACGGAAGACGCCGTCGGATTCGAGGGTTTCGCGATCGAACTCGAAGGGTTCGCCGAGTTGCGCTTTACGGGCATAGCGTTTGACGAGAGCGGGGTCGCTGACGGTGGTTCCGTCCAGTTGACCGCCATAGAAGCTGGCGGTGACACCCACTTGCTCAAAGCTATATTTCGATTCCGCGCGACGGAAGGGAATGTCGGCCCGGACAATTCCGTCTTTGTCGGTGAGGACAACGGGGAAGGTTTCAAAGAAGTTGGGCAGACGACGCACAAAGAGTTCGCGTCCTTCGCTATCGGTGAAGACCGGGTGACCGAGCCAGCCTTGGGCCAGTCCGTCGCCTTTGTTCATCGGACCGGTGCGGAACAAACCACCTTTGGAGGGGTTGTTACCCACATAGTCGTAGAAGGCCAGTTTTTCGGGAATTTGTTCCCAGGCTTCTGAGGGGCTGGCGCCGTTGGCCATGTTGGTTTGAACGCGACGCTGGATTTCCTGTTGGAAATAGCCCTGATCCCATTGATAGCGGGTGGGACCAAACAGTTCGATGGGAGTGGCTGCACTGCCGTACCACATGGTTCCGGCGACCACGAAGGCGGCAAAGAAGACAGCGGCAATACTGCTGCTGAGAACCGTCTCGATGTTCCCCATCCGTAGGGCGCGGTAGAGCCGTTCGGGGGGACGAACTGTTAAGTGGAAGAGTCCGGCGATAATACCGACAATCCCAGCGGCAATGTGGTGGGAGACAATTCCGCCGGCGTTAAAGGGGTTGAACCCTTCGGGTCCCCAGGCGGGGGCTACCGGTTGAATGCTGCCAGTTAAGCCGTAGGGGTCGGAGACCCACATTCCCGGTCCAAAGAGACCGGTCAGGTGGAAGGCGCCGAACCCGAAGCAGAGAAGCCCCGACAAGAACAGGTGAATCCCAAACATTTTGGGTAGGTCGAGGGCGGGTTCGCCGGTGCGAGGATCTCTGAAGAGTTCTAAGTCCCAGAAGACCCAGTGCCAACAGGCGGCGAGAAATAGTAATCCTGAAAGAACGATGTGAGCGAGGGCGACGCCTTCAAAGGACCAGAAGCCGGGATCGACTCCGGTTTCTCCGGTGACGCTCCAACCACTCCAAGACCCGGTAACGCCAAGGCGCGCCATGAAGGGCATGACGAACATTCCTTGCCGCCACATGGGGTTAAGAACGGCGTCGCTCGGGTCGTAGGTGGCGAGTTCAAATAGGGTCATTGAACCGGCCCAGCCTGCGACGAGGGCCGTGTGCATTAAATGCACGGCAATCAGCCGACCCGGATCGTTCAGGACGACTGTGTGTACACGGTACCAGGGTAGTCCCATTGACTACGCTCCTCCTTATATGACGTGATTTGAGTGATGGTCAACGCTTGTCTATCTTACGAATTGACCGGGCTGACCGCCGGGTTTGGGGTTACGGTTGGGCTGTTGTAAAACACAGCCGTGTTAACTCCCTTCAAGACGATCAGGTTCGGTGCTAGTGCAGTTGTTTTTAGGGCTGCATCAATTAAAGATTATTAAAGAAGTGTATCGATTCTGAGACGCGATCGCAAGGGTATTTTACGAATTGTTGGGGATAAATGGGTCTCGACAATGACACGTGAACGGCGATCGCTCTTTGGGGTAACGAATTGTTAATTTTTAGGTAAATCGAGTTGACAGGTGACTGATGATGTGCATAGTCGGGTCAGAACTTGTTCGGCATCCATGAGGCGTTTGAGCATCACATGAGAAATGCTGGTATCTTTCGTGTCTAGGGTCTGGGGGCGGACTTCAACCATCAACACGGCGGCTTCAACCCGATACAGCCAGAGTCGCTCACCTCGTTCAACTAAACAGAGGTCGAGACGTTCAATGTCAGGCGGTCGTCGCCAAGCATTGACATTCCAGAGTCCTTGGGTTCCCCAAACGCGAGCAACAGTCCAGCCTTCTGATAGAAAAAAGTATTTCACCGATCGTTAATGCAATTCGTCACAGTCCATAGGATGCCCCATACCTTACCGCTAATTGACCGCCAATTGTCGTTTACAGGGACACTTCGGGAATCTTTTGTCGGTTCGTGAGGGGGCGATCGCCGGCTGACAGTCCCGCAGACTCCAGTTTATGACAAAAACACGATCGCAGATCACAGGGGCCAGAACCCGCTTGACGGCGGGGAAACTCTTGTCCCTGTTGATAGGCGGCCCAATACTGCTGAAATTGCTGGGCGATTTGGGTCAAGTCTCGCCGCGTCGCTTCATGGTCACGAGAGGAATAGTCAAATTGCCAACATTGAGTCGCTTGAGTCGAGTCTGGCCCCGATTGGCGGTCCGATTCAGCGGCGGCCCCTTCGACAAACCAGTAAATCAGAGAAATCGATTCAGGAGGATACGAACTGGTTTCAGCTAAAACAAAGAGATAGAGGCGGGTTTGCCAGTTTTGTTTGAGCCACGTCGGCTGACGGGGACGGCGATAGGTTTTCCAGTCCAGGATTTGCGCCCGCTTCGGCGACAACAGCAGCAAGTCGTAACGCACCAGCCAGAGGATATTCTGCCAGAAGAAGCTGCGTTCATGTTCGGCGTCCCGTAGGGTAATCGAGTCACGATTGGGGTTGGGGGTGATGCAAGTTGGGGCGTACCGGTCAAAGTCTTCTATCCAGCCTCGCAGTTTGTCCCCTTCGGGTAACACCGACTCGATGGGGAGGCCGAGTTCCCGTTGTTGCATCAGTTGGTGAAAGCGGTTTCCTTCGGCGAGTCGTTGCTGTTGTTGAGGAGGCCGAGGCGCCTCCCGATGCTCGATGAGGCTAATTTGGAACCAGCGCGGGCAGTCTTGTAGGCGATTGAGATGGCTTTGGGAGAGGCGCAAAACTGGCTCAGGGTCAGGAGTTGAGGGGGGAGAGGCTTGGGGTTGAGAAAAGTTTTTTGCGCTCATGGCTTGCGTCAGAGAATAGATGTGTTATGATTAGATCTGCGAACGGGGCGTAGCGCAGCTTGGTAGCGCACCACTTTGGGGTAGTGGGGGTCGTGGGTTCAAATCCCGCCGCTCCGATTTCAGGATAATATCCTCCGAACAGCCTGTAAGTCTTCTTAGGAAGAGTTGCAGGCTGTTTGTTGTTCCGGTTGATGCTAAGACCTTGATTTTAGACAGTTGAGACGGGACAGGCAATAAGAATGTAACTTTTGGTTTATGGTTGTTTTCTTGAAAAACAACGTACTTTTTGTTGTGTCATTTTGCCAGAAATAGAAACAGCAAGTCCGGTTTGTACGGATTAACGGAAGCAAGTTAAGAACAATACCAATACTTTAAAATAGAGAGAGTTTTATTTCGTTGAGGGACGACTGGCCCTAACATCTGCAACAGATTGGGGTTAGCCTCCATTAACGTCACGACACATGACTTAACTTGAGATTGCCTTAAATGGGGCGATCGCCTTTCTTTTTGCGTTCTCATATCATGACTTTCGCTATGTCTCCCGATCCCGACGCCTATGCTGCCTTGCAGGAGGAAGTGGAACGACTGCGGCAAGCCCTTGACGATCGCGAGGCCCGGTTACGGCAACTCCAAGAAACATTGCCCGCCTGCTTCTATGAATTACATCGATCGCCCCAGGGGAACCTCTCCTGGCATCATGTCTCTAGGGGGAGTCGGGAGTTGTTGCACTTAGAACCCGAGAATTTCGGGAGTTGGGTCGATCGCATCCATCCCCAAGATCGCCCCCGCTGGCACCAGGCCATCGCCACTTCCGAAGCCACAGACACAGATTTAGCCTGGCAAGGACGAGTAACGTTGCCCCAGTCTCAGGACTTGGACTACGCCGTGATTCGGCTGCTGGCGCGACCGCAACCCCAAGCCGATGGGTCAACCCGTTGGCAGGGGTTAGCCATTGCTGTTGACGCGCCGACGGTCCATGCAACGCCCAATCAAACCCCGGCCTTTTTCGCCTCCTTATTAGAAATTCTACCGGTGGCGGTGTTGGTCAAAGCCGCTGAGGATTTTCGCTTTTGTGCCGTCAATAGTACGGGGGCGCAGTTGTTTGGGCGTAAGGTTGAGGACTTATTGGGTAAAAATGACTATGAGTTGTTTCCCAAAGATCAGGCCGATGAATTTCGTCGGGTCGATGAGCAGGTTCTGACTCATCATGAGGTGGTTGAAATTCCCCTTGAGTTGGTGCAAGTTGGCGATCGTAATCGCTTAATGCGTGTTCGTAAATTAGCGATTTGGGATGGCGATCGCCCGACTCATGTGGCGATCGTCTGTGAGGATATCACAGAACAAGAAACCACCAAAGCCCAACTGGCCCAACAAGAACGCACCTTGCGGGCCATCATGGACAATGCCCCGATTTGGATTTGGACCACCGATGTCTCGGGGCATATGAACTTTATTAACCGCACCTTCTGCGATGATGTGGGGGTGACACCGGGCCAGGTGTATGAAGCGGGTCACTATCAAGAGGTGTTTGGCGAAGAAGCCGTGCGCAATTGCGTCGAGTCCGATCGCATCAGCTTCGCTCAGGATGAGCCTTGTTTTGCCGATGAACAGTTCCCCTTTGTCGATGGCCAGATCCATCATCTCGAAACCATTAAGGTGCGTCTGAAAGACAGCCAGGGCAGGGTAACGGGCTTAGTGGGGTTAGCCCTCGATGCCACAGAACGCAAACAGGCTGAGGCAGAATTGGCCCAACAGCGATCGCTCCTTGATACCTTTATCGATACGGCCCCGGTGGGGATGGCGATTCTCGATGGTCAATTTCGCTATTTGCAGGTGAACGAGAATCTGGCCAAGATGACCGGATATCCCGTTGAGTACCATTTAGGCCGTTCCTTAGCCGAGATTGTGCCGGATTTGGCTCAGACGCTGCATCCGCGAGTGCAGAGGATGCTCGAAACCGGGGACCCGCTGCTGCATCAAACCTTTAGCGGGCAAACAGCCGCCCAGCCAGGAGTGGAGCGACATTGGCTATTTTCGGCCTTTCCCATCCGCGATCGCAACCAACAGGTGATTGCCTTTGGGGCGACAGTGTTAGATATTACCCAACGACAGCAGGCCCAAGACCAATTGCAGCGGCTGACTCGTAACCTTCAGGATGCCCAACGTATCGCCCATATTGGCAATTGGGAGATTGATGTGGCTACAGGGCAAACCACCTGTTCCGATGAGATTTTTAACATTATTGGTATTCCAGTGCGTCAGGAGCCTCTCACTCAAGAGGAGATGTTTGCCTATTTCCATCCTGACGATCGCCCTCGGGTTCGTCAAGGGATTCGCCATTGCATTGACACGGGAGACTCCTATGACATCGATGTGCGGATTATTCGGGCCAATGGCAAGTTGGGCTATGTGCGAGAGAAATGTGAGGCTCAGTATGATGACGTGGGTAACTTAGTCAGTATCTTTGGCATTGCCATGGATATTACCGAACGCAAGATGGCGGAGTTGACCTTACGGGAGAGTGAAGAACGCTTCCGAACCTTAGTTGAGGCGACAACTCAGATTGTCTGGAATGCCAACGCCAAGGGAGCGTTTACCTCCGAACAGCCCGATTGGAGTGAATTTAGTGGTCTGAGTTTCGAGGAGTTGCGAGATTGGGGCTGGATTAATAGTATCCATCCAAGCGATCGCAATGAAACCACCGCCGTTTGGTCCCATGCAGTGCAAACCCGTAGTCTCTATCAGATTGAACATCGCCTGCGACGGGCCGATGGGCAATATCGGGATATGAGTGTGCGGGCCGTGCCGATTGTAGATGAGGAGGGCAATCTACGGGAGTGGATTGGCGTCCATACCGACATTACCGACCGCAAAGATGCCGAACGAGCCTTGCAACAGTCTGAGGCCAAATTACGGCAGCAGGCCGAGAATTTGCAATCGACCCTCGATGAGTTGCAACGAACCCAAAATCAGTTAGTGCAAAGTGAGAAGATGTCAGCCCTGGGGCAGTTGGTGGCGGGGGTAGCCCATGAGATTAATAATCCGGTGAACTTTATTTATGGCAATCTCACCCATGCCGATGAGTATACTCAGGACTTGTTGCGGCTGATTGCCACCTATCAACACCAGCATCCAGAACCCGATGCGGTGGTGGAGGAGATGATTGAGGAGGTGGATTTAGAGTATCTCATCGATGACTTGCCCCGCTTGCTGACCTCGATGCGGGTGGGGGCGCAACGGATTCGTGATATCGTGCGATCGCTGCGGAACTTCTCTCGCCTCGACGAATCCGAATTCAAAGCCGTGAATCTTCATGACGGCATTGAAAGCACTCTGATGATTCTGCAAAACCGCCTCAAAGCGAAACCCGAGTCAGCGGGAATTGAGATTGTGCGGCGTTATGGCAACTTGCCCCTCGTCGAATGCTATGCCGGGCAAATCAATCAGGTCTTGATGAATATCCTGGCCAACGCCGTCGATGCCCTCGAAGAACGAGATGCCCGTCGCAGCCCTTCCGAACTCGATGCCGCCCCCAGTCGCATTACCATTACCACCGCCGTCACAGAGCAAAAATCGGTGCAAGTGGTCATCGCCGATAACGGCGTGGGGATTCCCCCAAACATCCAAAAACACATTTTTGACCCCTTCTTTACCACCAAACCCATCGGCAAAGGGACCGGGTTAGGGATGTCCATTAGCTATCAGATTATCACCGACAAGCATCAAGGGAGTTTAACCTGTCATTCCGAACCGGGTTTAGGAACCCGCTTCATGATTGAAATCCCCATTCGTCAAACCCGGTCTGCGGTCCCTGACTCTCGCTGATATTCAACATCTCGGGAATTGGTCTCTCCCCCGCCGCCATTCTTCCCTAGAGTGGCTATCCTGGAAGCTGTGGGTGCATTCGTGCCTCAAGGGGCCGATACCCAGAAAAACATTAATAGAATCATCAATACAGCGATTATGACAACCGTTTACGTCCATCCCACGACGGGCAATAATAGTAATCCGGGTGATGCGGAACAGCCGTTTCAGACCATTACCCATGCCCTGGGCCAAGCCACTGCCGGCACCTTGGTACAGTTGGCAGTGGGCCAATATACTGAGGAGACCTTTCCCCTGACCATTCCCTCTGGAGTCAAGTTGGTGGGCAATGAAAGCAACAAGGGCAAAGATATCCTGATTACTGGGGGAGGAACGGTCATCATCAGTGATGGGAATCAGTCCTTGACGATTCGCCTCGATGCCGATGCAGAAGTACGGGGAGTGACCGTCTCGAACCCCGAAAGTCTCGGTACGGGGATTTGGATTGAATCCGGTAGCCCCACGGTGGCCGATAGTACCCTCGTCAACTGTAAACGAGAGGGCATCCGCCTCATGGGAACGGCGAAACCCATTTTGGATAATAATGTCTTGACAGGAAACGCATCTTATGGTATATGGGCGTTGAAAAACGCCAAAGGGGAAATCCGCAACAATACCCTACGCAACAATGGAACCGGAATTGGGGTTGGTGAGAATGCGGCCCCCCTGATTGCCAATAATTTGATTCAGCAGAGTCGGTATGGGCTAGTCCTCAATGGGGACGCTCGTCCGGTGTTGCGGGGCAATATCATCGAGGATAATGATGATTATGGCGTGTCGGCGACAGCTTCAGCACTCCCGGATTTAGGCAAAGCCGAGGAACCGGGGGGCAATGTCTTCCGCAACAATGGCATCAAAGACTTACTGAACGCCACCAGTCAAACCTTCATCTCGGCGGGGAACCAACTCAACCCCGATAAAGTGGAGGGGTCCGTTGATTTTGTAGCCGTCGATGGCGGTGTTCCGACACCCACGCCAACGCCGACCCCCACACCCGACCCCACACCCACCCCGACACCCACACCCACACCCACACCCACACCCACACCCGACCCCACACCGACGCCCACACCCTCCCCCTCACCGCCAACAGAACTCACGGACATTAAGGGTCATTGGGCCGAACCCTTTATTCAGGCCCTATTTGACCGGCAATTGGTCAGTGGTATGGGGGATGGGACTTTTAAACCCAACGCCCCCATTACTCGGGCCGGGTTTGCGGCCTTGTTGGCCCAAGCCTTTGACAAACCCCTAACAGAGTCAGCGAAGACCTTTACAGACATTCCCAGTAACTTCTGGGGTCGCGATGCGATTACGAAAGTGACGCGGATGGGCTTTATTTCCGGGTTCCCCAACGACACCTTTCGTCCGGGGGAGAATGTGACCCGTCTGCACGTCTTGTTGGCCCTAAATGCGGGATTGGGATTGAGTGAAGGGAATCAGAATCATCTCAACTTCTATACCGATAAATCCCAGATTCCCGGTTGGGCGACAGCGGCGGTGGCCAAGGCCACGGATGCCAAGTTAGTGGTCAACTATCCCAGTTTGCGGTATCTGCGACCGATGTTGGATGCAACTCGGGCAGATGTCGCGGTGATGGTTTATCAGGCCTTAGTTCAGGAGGACAATTTCCCCGTGATTGAGTCGCCCTATCTGGTGGATGTGGAAGCAACGAATGTGCCGAAGTTCTCCGACATTGAGGGTCACTGGGCCAAGGACTTTATTATCGAGTTAGCCAGTAAGGGAGTCATCACGGGCCTACCCGATGGAACCTTCCGGCCCGACAAGAAAATGACGCGGGCCGAGTATGCAGCCTTGTTGGCCACAGCGTTCGACCCCCGGCCAGAACGGGCCACAGTCAAGTTTCAGGATGTCCCCAGTAGCCATTGGGCTAAAGCCGCCATTGACAAGACCTATGAAGGGGGATTCCTCTCTGGATTTTCCGAAACCACCTTTGGCCCCAATTTAAATGTGCAGCGACTCCAAGTGTTGTTGTCGTTGGTGAATGGGTTAGACCTCTCAGGTGGGTCAGCGGAGTTACTGAATCAGTACGACGACCGGGACCAAATTCCCACCTGGGCCGAACCAGCAGTAGCGACAGCGACCCAGAAGCAATTTGTGGTCAATCATCCTGATGTCAGGAAACTTCATCCAGACCAAGATGCAACGCGGGCCGATGTTGCAGCGATGGTCTATCAAGCCTTGAAGGATGCGAACAAGTGGAATTTGTCAGGGATTAATTCCGACTACATCGTGACAGCCTAAGTCCAGGCCAAGTTCCCCGTCCACCAAGACCGAGAAACCGAGTGTCTCCAAGACACCCGGTTTCTGGTAACTGAGAAACCGAGTGTCTCCAAGACACCCGGTTTCTGGTATTCGACCCGAACTTACCCAGATACAGTTAAATTCGCCCGTTAACGTCAGACACTCAGTGTTTTGCAAACACCGGGTGTCCAGTCAGTTGCGGGGTGAGACTGAGAAACCGAGTGTCTCCAAGACACCCGGTTTCTGGTATTCGACCCGAGTTTACCCAGATGCGGTTGGTTTGGCGGTTTGGGGTCAGACACTCGGTGTTTTTGCAAACACCGGGTGTCTCAGTCAGTTGCGGGGTGAGACCGAGAAACCGAGTGTCTCCAAGACACCCGGTTTCTGGTATTCGACCCGAATTTACCCAGATGCAGCTGGTTTGGCGGGTTGGGGTCAGACACTCGGTGTTTTTGGAAACACCGGGTGTCGAGTTAATTGTGGTTTCAGGCTCATTCAGAATTCAATTTTTATCAATATTTAACTCATGAAACTACCCAAATATAAGCTATACTAT
>NZ_JAWOCL010000056.1:0-20255 GCF_046483825.1 Sodalinema sp. | reverse complement strand
TAACTCAAGAGAGTCTGGTGTTGCTCGAAAAGTTCTTCTACACGGTCGCCAGAAAAATGGATTTTGAAATTTTGGAGTTTAACGGCGAATGCGACCACATACACACGCTTATTGAGTATCCGCCGAAGTTATCGGTTTCTCAGATTGTCAATAGTCTTAAGGGTGTATCTAGTCGTAGATACGGACAAGCCGGCCTACCAAAGCCATACAAAAAAGATGCCTTGTGGAGTCCGAGCTATTTGGCGTCATTCGTTGGTGGCGCACCTGTCGAGATTCTCAAGCAATACATTGAGAATCAGAGAAAGCCGTCCTAGAAGGACGGGGTTTTAAACCCAAGTTTTTCAATAAAAAAGGCGGGTGAGGATTACCCGCCTCTTGCCTCTTGCCCCTTGCCTCTTGCCTCTTGCCTCTTGCCTCTTGCCTTCTTCTTCCCAGTTCCGGTGTTCCCTTCCCCCCTAAAGCCCCACCAAAACAACGGTGATATTATCCCGTCCGCCTTGTGCCTTGGCGGCTTCGATCAGACGGGTGGCCGCGTCGTCACAATCTTTGCTGGCCGTGAGTTCTTCGGCGATGCGATCGTCAGTCAGTTCCTCGCTGAGTCCATCGCTACAGAGGAGAAACTGATCGCCTGGGGTTACATCAAGACAGCGAATCTCTAACTCGCCCATATCTTCGCGGCCGAGACATTGAGATAATACATGGCGCCAGGGGTGATCTCGGGCTTCATCTGCCGGCAAGACTCCCGCTTTGATGGCTTGAGCGACCCAGGTATCATCTTCAGTGAGTTGTTCGAGACGGCCATTGCGGAAGCGATAAATCCGAGAATCTCCCAAATTGGCGCACCACACCTGAGAAATGTCTCCATCGGGTCCCGGTTGCAGCAGAATCGCGACGGCTGTGGTCCCCATATCGGCATTTTCAGGATGAACCAACTGATCCTCCATGATGGCGGTGTTCGCGCCGATAAACGCCGTTCTCAGAAGGGTCTCGGGTGTATCATCCTGGTCATAGCCAACTTCAAGATGATGACAGATAGCATCCTTGGCAATGCGACTGGCATCTTGGCCAGCGGCATGACCCCCCATGCCATCGGCGACAATAAAAAAGCGGCCAGCTTCATCGATGTGGTAAGCGTCTTGGTTGACGGCCCGGATTAGACCTTTATCACTCTGGCCGGCAAAGGCTGGTTTCATACTTAAGAATCATAAAGTTGCGGCTAATCAGAAGCGATCAGCTCGGTTGATACGCGCCATGAGTCGAAGTAGGGCTAAGGCGAAGGCGATCGCCAACAGGGCAGCACCTCCGGCTAACCAAACTTCTCCACTGACGACTAGAATCGTAGCGGACAACGTCAACGCACTGACTAAGAGGGTATAATTTGTTGTCATCTGCATGTTGGCCATCCGTCGCAGTAGGCGATCGGTTTCCGTGGCCCGCACTCGCACCCGCACATCGCCCCGTTCTAGTTTTTCTAGGCTATCTTCAATACGCCGAGGTAGGCCCAACGCCGTCGAACTCACTTCACTGGCCTGACGGCTCAGTTCTGAGAGAATGCCATTACCATACTCTTCTCGTCCTTGGTTCATAAGATCAAACGCGAACGGTTTCGCCACCTCCATAAAATTAAAGTCGGGATCGAGTCCTTTTCCAACCCCCTCTAGGGTCGAGAAGGCCCGCATGACAAAGGTAAAGGTTGCTGGAAAACGGAAAGGCTGATCATAGGCAATTTCGTAGAGATCATCGGTGATGGCTTCGACCGATTGCTCTTCAAAGGGCTGATCCATGAGGTTGTCCAGGATATATTGGATCGATCGCCGCACGGGGCCAAGATCCTGCACCGGGGCCAACGCCTCTACAGCAATCAGGGCCTGCACCACGCGATCGCTATCCCGTTGGGCCACACCAAAAAACAACTCCATCAGCTTCTGACGCAGATTAGAGGTAATTTGCCCCATCATGCCGAAGTCGTAGAAAATCAAGGCACCATCCGGGCTAACAGCCAAATTGCCGGGGTGGGGATCAGCATGGAAGAAGCCGTGATCGAGGAGTTGATTCAGATAGGCGATCGCCCCGAGACTGGCTAAATGTTTACGATCCAAGCCAGCGGCTTCGAGGGCCTCATAATGGCTAATTTTGATCCCCGGACGATATTCGAGAGTCAGAACCCGAGCGGAGGTATAGCGCCAATAGACGCGCGGCACTCGCACCCAATCAACGCCGCGAAAGTTGCGGCGGAAGGTATCCGCGTTACGTCCTTCGTTGAGGTAGTCAATCTCAAGATAGAGGATGCGGCAACATTCATCGTAAATGCCCATCCAATCACGCCCTTTACCCCATTTAGAGTGGTTTTGGAGATAGAGAGCGACGCCTCGAGCAATGCCGAGATCAATATCAAACAGTCGCTTGAGTCCGGGCCGTTGAACTTTAACGACAATTTCTTCCCCACCCTTCAGTTGAGCCTTATGGACTTGTCCTAGACTCGCCGCCGCTAGGGGAACTGGGTCAAAATAGCGATAGAGTTCCTGAGCCGGTTTACCAAAGTCTTCCTGAATAATCTCGTAGGCCAACTCGGAACTAAAGGCCGGAACTCGATCTTGGAGTTTCGAGAGTTCTTCGACGTACTCAGCCGGAAAGATATCTGATCGCGTCGAAAACAGTTGTCCGAGCTTAATGAAGGTCGGACCGAGTTGCAAGAAGGTTTCACGAATCCAGATCGCTAAACGGCGACGACGGGCCGCGAGTTTGGCATCACTGTAGCCGCCCCAATAACTCCATTTACGGTCATTGAGCCAGAGTTCAAACAGAAAGCGCCCCACAAAGGACCAGATCTCGATGCGGCGACGGTTGCGGGAGTAATTGGGCCGGTTCCAGCGATAGGATGAAGCGGTTGGGATAGAGGAGCGATCGCCCGGCGTTGTCATGTGATGATCGCTTGAGGGGCGACGCGCACGGGGCGATCGCTCGGGGTGGGTCGATTGGGGCAAGGAGTCCTCAGACAGAGCAGACACTCGACGTTCTCGATGAAGTTGGCGGGTAGATGGGGAGGGGGGATCCGTGGCGTTAGTCGTTGCCACTGGCATTACGGTAGCGTTGTAACTCAGACCGCAACTCGGCAATTTCGGCACGCAAGCCATCAATCAAGGCTTGCAAGTCCTGATCGGTTGAGACGGGACGACTGCCGGCCGAAGATCCCGTCGTACTGCGCTCGGATTCAACCCGCTCGGCCCGTTCAACAACTCGTTCGGAGAACTGACGTAAGTTCTCGCGCTGTTCAGCATCAAACTGACCAAAGGCGCTGAGGGAGTTGGAAACGGTCCGTTCTAGGACTGCGCCGATTTCTTCTGCGAGGATACGACCGACGAAAAAGGCGTGAACGGGGGATTTACTCATGTGTGGGTTTTATTATTAAGCTTCCTTAACAAAATTATAGCAGTTCTCTTTGGTTGGGGAAGGAGGGGGGAGGCCGAAGACGGCCAGAGGCAAGAGATAAGCTGGCAAGCTCGTAACGACCTCTCTCATTGGCGGGCTTTTGCCGGCCAGCTAGAGAACCGAGACAGAGACCTAGGAGGCAGACGTTAAGCCTTTGCGAGCGTCACGGTTCCAGGAGTCCTCTCGGGAGGGGCTAAGGAGTTTCGCATCCGGCTCACGTTCCCAGGAGTTTCCTTGTCCCCAAGGGCGTTCTAAAGACTCCGGCACTGGCTCCGACCAGATGGGAGCATCGCTTTCTTGCTCTTCAGTAAAGGTTTTATCTGAGAGCAGGGAGTCTTCGTCGGCGTAGGGGTCCTCATCTGGATAGCCATCGTTGTCGTCGTTGTAGCTTTCCTGATTCGAGTCACGATAGGTGTCAGCGTAGGGATCTCGGCGATCGCTCTGGACGGATTCAGAACTCGGCGCAGACCAGGAGGAGGGGCTATCTTGAGCTGGCGGCGCTTCGGGCCAGCGGTTGCCCGTGTATTCGGCGTCAGGACTCGGTTGAACGGGCGTCCAAGCATCCACTTCAAGGATGGGATCCTCAGACTCCTGACGGTTAGGAGCGTTGGGTGCTTGACGTAGGCGGGGAGATTCATCGGTCCGGGGGCTCGTCTCTTGGTGCTGAACCGGCTCAGACGGCGGTACACGGCTGATGGCCCCGCGAAAGCTCATCATGGCGGCGGCTCCGCCGATGGCGGCCAGGACTGAGGTGGTGGCAAAGAGAGCCGGAACCCAGGGTCGTTGGAAGATTGGACGCGCCTCGGTCACTTCAGGATGAGGACTCAGGTTCACCGCTTGAGGGGGGTGATAGCTGCTGGCCTTGAGGTTGACGGTTCCTGTGGCATCGGGCAGCCAGGCGGACCAATCGCGAATTGTTGCCGGACGGGTTTCCGGATTGAGATCCAATCCTCGGACAATCGCCTCTTCTAAAGCGTCTCCTAAGGGGCTACCATCACTCAGGGGTGAGAGGGGGACGCGATCGCGTAGGGGGGCGCTGGCCGGGGGTTGGCCACTGAGAAGGTAGTACCCGGTGGCGGCTAAGGAATAGACATCGGTGGCGGGGCTAGAGCTGGCACCACTGTACTGTTCGGGGGCCGCATAACCGGGTGACAGTAAGCCGCTGTAGGTTTGTCCGGCTCCGGTGGTTAAATCTCGGGTTAGTCCCACTTCAATTAAGACGAGGCGATCGCTCCGTGAGACTTGCAGACCATGTTCGGGTTTAATATCTCGGTGCAAAAGTCCCTGACGATGTAGGGCCTCGACGGCTGTGGCCAGTTGCTGAAGATCGGTTAACGTGGCCTGAGGCGATCGCCGCCCTTGGCTTTGAACGATATCGGTCAAGCTCGTTCCTGAAATATAGTCCAGCACCAGAAACGGTTGGCCCTGTTCTTCAAATAAGTCCAACACCCGAGGCAAGTTGGGATGTTGACAACGGGCCAACTGTCGCGTTTGTTCGACAAACTGGCGTGCCAATTCGCTGCGGTTCGGATGGCTCAGCAGAGTGTCCCCAAGGCTTTTGAGAATCACCGGCTGCCAGAGTTGCCCGTGGGTGGCGCGATAGGTTGCCCCGAAATAGCCCTGACCGAGCGTGGCTTCGATGGCATATTTCCCGTTATTTAGGAGAGTTCCTGCCCGAACATTCATAAATTGAAATGTAAAGTTTTTCCCATGCTAATGTCTTTTGACCATTTATCCCAGATGTTCAGGGTCGTTGCCTGAGATCCTGGGGACGCAAATCGTCAAAGTTCCCTGACGTGTTGGCTTGACGGATTGGGCGAATTTGGCGGTTTGGGGACGGCCATGGCCCGATGGCGATCTCACTTAGCCGACCGAAGTTTCCCCGTTGCCCTATTCGACCCTGAGGGTCTCATTGAATCCGGAAAGAATGGGGCCGAACCTGAATCTGGCCCTGTTCATCGAGAGAAAATTCAGGCAAGTTGACCGTATACAGGTGTAAACAGCCCTGGCCCTTCAACTCGATTAACTGCCGTTTGATCTCGGCGATGGCCCCATTTAACTGGGCAACCCCCTCACGAGCCTGGGTGGTCTGTTCCTGACGGCGTTCGGCTTCGGCTAAGGTGGCTTCTAGGGTGTCGAGTTGATCGGCTTTTTCATGAATTTGTTCTTGTGTCCAGGCGATCGCCACCTCAAGGCCCTCGAGTTTCGCCTTCCACTCATAGCGAGCTAAGGCCGCTTGGGTGGCGGAGGCTAATAGGGTCTCAGGGGAGGTTCCCTGGGGCTTCTCGGGGGGCTTTTGAGCCTGGGCTTGGGCCTCTTCAAGTTGAGGCACAAGACGGCTAAGATGTTCTTGCAGCGATTGCAATTGGATTGTCAACTCCTCTTGACGGGAGAGGAGATCGCTGACGGAGGCTTCATTATCTAGAGACATGGCAGGTTCCAAATCAGGCTGAGCAGAAAATTTACTGGAAAACGGCGTTATTGGTGTCAAGTCCATTGAAATCAATCCTGAACAATTTCGGCAACCGGTCGGGCTTCAGGTTATGCTGGCAGATAATAGGTGCATCGACAATTTCGGTCGTTTGCAACCCCACATACGGGAATCAGGGAAACAACACGAGGGATTGATGGAGCTAGAAGTTGCTTACCAACGCTGCCTGGACAGCCTAGTCGGCTCAATTTCGGAACTGGCGGCCCCCCCACCGATGGAGGAAATTGAACCCATCGCGTCATTGATCGTACAAGCGATGACGGGACAATGGCGGTATTTCCATACGCCATCCCATATTTTTGAGGTTGGAGGGTCGAGTGACCCGATTGAGGTTCTGTCGGCACTGTTTCATGATTTGGTATACGTTCAAGTCGATTCAGGGATTAACCTCAACGTTAGCCGCTATATCTCCCCCTATATCGAAGAACTTAACGGTAAGTTATCGATTCTTCCGGCGGACTGGCTTCCCGATGACGGAAGCTTCCTGATGGTCTTGTCGGTGTTTGGTTTTGTTCCGGAACAAGTCCTCGATCCCTTCCGAGGACAAAATGAGTTTCTCAGTGCGGTCATTGCCAGCAAAGCCCTAGAACCGTTCTTATCCCTCGGGGACTTGGTGCGAATCTCGGCTTGTATTGAAGCAACTATCCCCTTTAGGGGGGTCTCGGCTGAAGGTTGGACCGCCAGCGATCGCCTCGAACAGAATCTCTACCGCACCCGTGAGCAATTCGGCCTCGATTGGCAAGATGACGATATCTATGAGTCCGTCAAGCGGGCGGTGCGTCTGGCCAATCGGGATGTGGAAAACTTCGCCCTCCCCAACTCCGCTGAATTTTTAGACAACACCTGGAATCTCCTCCCGGAAACCAATCACGAACTCATTAGTGCTAACTCTTATACGGTACGGGGCTATCGGCGTTCGATTCAGAAAATGGAAGGGTTTATCAACTTCCTCAAACCGGAAGTGGTGTTTAGTCAGTATCGCGGTGAACCCGATAATGACACCTACGCCGGTTTAGTTGAACGGACTCGCAAAAACCTGGAAACCGCTCAGTTGTACCTGGGGGTGAAACTGATAACGATCGCCGTCCTCGAAGCCCTCTCCTACCGCCTCGGGCGCAATGTGCATATTTCGACGATGATGGGCGAGTTTCCCGAAGTTGGGGTCAAAACTCCGGCTTTGGCTGAGTTTTTGCCCCATCTGTCTAATGACTGTCCCCCCTCGACGCAACGGGAAGCTGAAGTCCTACAACTGCTCAGCCAAGGTCGGACTCGTGAGTCGGCTTACGATTTGAAAAATTCTCCCTTAGCCACGTTTATCATTGAGTCGGTCGGTTTTGATTGTGTCACGGAGTTGTTGGCGGCCTCTAAGGAATTTCTCAAGGGAGAGTTGCCGGCTGAACACTTCTTGCAACACCGCTTTCTGCGCCAAGGACGAGTGGATGTGGTGCAAATCATTACTCAGGGGGTGTTAGAACTGGCTAAACATCGCGCCAACTTGATTAAAGGTAGCCAAGCGGTTCAAGTCTAAGCGCTCGCCGCTGGGTTGGGGCGGCCCTGAGATGGCCCCGCTCTAGGATAGAATTTTCTCATCGGGCGATGGCCAACTCAGACCCCAGGCGATCGCCCCTCCCCTGTTCGCTAATTCCCTGTTATCGACCTGAATGCTTCATCCGTTTACTGTTACCGTCCCGGCGACTACGGCCAACCTCGGACCCGGTTTCGACTGTTTAGGGGCGGCACTGTCGTTATATAACCGGTTTTCCTTTTTGCCCGGGCCGGGCGGTCATGCTGGCTCAAATTCGGGGCTGAAAATTGGCGTGCGGGGTGAGGAAGCGGCACGGGTGGCAACGGGTGCAGAAAATTTGGTCTATCAGGTCTTTTGTCAGTTATTTGAGTCCCTCGGACAAACGCCCCCGAGTCTCACCCTAGAGATTGAGTTGGGAGTGCCATTAGCGCGAGGGTTGGGCAGTTCAGCCACGGCGATCGTCGGCGGGCTGCTCGGTGCTAATTATTGGGCCGGTAATCCCCTGAACCCTCACGCCTTGATGCGTATGGCGATCGCTCTCGAAGGCCACCCCGATAATGTGGTGCCGGCCTTGTTAGGAGGCTGTCAGCTTGCCGCAAGTGATGACCAGGATTGGCTGCATTGTCCGGTGGCCTGGCATTCGGATATTGTCCCGATTGTGGCGATTCCCCATTTTGAACTCTCGACGGCGGCGGCTCGGCAGGTTCTCCCCCAGGACTATTGCCGCGCTGATGTGGTCTTTAATACGGCTCATTTGGCTCTGTTGGTGAAAGGCCTCGAAACCGGAGATGGCGATCGCCTACGGGTGGGAATGCAGGATCGAGTCCATCAACCCTATCGTAAGCAGTTGATTCCCGGTTATGGGAGGGTTCATGAGGCGGCGATCGAGGCGGGAGCTTATGGATTGGCGATTAGTGGCGCCGGGCCGACGTTACTCGCCTTAGCGTCACGGGCCACGGCCTCGATGGTGGTGGCAGCTATGGAACAGGCCTGGCAGACGCAGAAAACTCCGGTAACGGTGCGATCGCTCCAGTTAGATCGCCACGGGGCCACCATTAGTCAGTCGGTCGAGTAGCGGACGAGAGGCCGTGCGATAGCCTAGAAGGGAGGTTCACAGAATCGGGAGTATTGGGAGATGTCGCCATGCAAATTTACTTAGACCATAGCGCAACGACACCAACACGCCCGGAGGCCATTGAGGCGATGGTGCAGTCGTTGCGTCAGGCTTGGGGCAATCCTTCAAGTCTTCATCATTGGGGAGAAACGGCGGCGACGGACTTGGAAATGGCTCGGCTTCAGGTGGCTGATCTCATCCAGGCTCCCGCTGAGTCGATTATCTTTACCAGCGGCGGGACGGAGGCCAACAATCTGGCGCTGATGGGCGTGACGCAACGGCTTGAGCAACCCGGACATCTGATTATTTCGAGTGTTGAACATGCGGCGATCGCCCAACCGGCTCGGCAGTTAGCGCAGCAAGGATGGCAGGTGACGCCTCTGCCGGTGAATGGCCAGGGCCGCGTTGATCCCCAGGCGTTAGAGGCGGCGATTCGCCCCGATACGCGCTTGATCTCGGTCATTTATGGACAAAGTGAGGTGGGAACCCTACAACCGATTGAAACCCTAGCGGCCATGGCTGGCCGGCATGGGGTCTTGTTCCATACGGATGCGGTTCAAGTGGCGGGACGGTTGCCCCTCGATGTGGCGGCTTTGGGGGTTGATTTGTTATCCCTGTCGAGTCATAAGCTCTATGGCCCCAAAGGGGCAGGGGCGTTGTATGTTCGTCCGGGAGTGTCTCTGGCGCCTCTGTTGGCCGGTGGTGGACAGGAGGCGGGGCGGCGATCGGGAACTGAGGCGGTTGCCAATCTTGTTGGTTTTGGCGTGGCGGCGGCTTTGGCCAAGGAGGAGTTGGATACAGAGGCGCGGCGGTTGGCGGGGTTACGCGATCGCCTCTTTGAGCAATTGGCGACGGTTTGGAATTTACAGGTTAGCGGCGATCGCCAACATCGTTTACCCCATCATGTGAGTTTCTTGGTGGACTTAGATGATGCTCAGGGGAAACCGGTGACGGGCAAAGCCTTAGTGCGACAGTTAAACCTGGCGGGAATCGCCATCAGTTCCGGCTCGGCCTGTCATAGCGGCCAATTGGCCCCTAGCCCAATTCTGCTGGCCATGGGCTATCCTGAACGCCTGGCTCGGGCGGGGATTCGTCTGACGTTAGGGCGAGAGACCACTGAGGCGGATATTGATTGGACGGCGATGGTCTTAAAACAGTTTTTGACGCGCCCATTCCCCTGATGAACGACTCTCGAACTCGTCTCTGGTGATAACTAACGCCAAGTCCCGATGAGGATAAAGGGAGACCAAACTCCGGGATGATTATAGGCCAAACTGTCAATGGCCTTTTTCTGGGCCGCTTGTAGGGCTTGAGCTTTGGTCATCCCTGGTTTTTGCAGTTCTTGGTAGAAACTTTCAATCAGGGAAACCGTGGCCTCGTCGTTAATGAACCAGAGACTGGCCAGAGCGGTTTTGGCTCCGGCCCGCACCGCTACCCCGGCAATCCCTAGGGCGGAACGGTTGTCTCCGGCGGCGGTTTGACAGGCACTCAGCACCAGTAATTCTAGGGGTTGTAGACTATTTCCCGATCGCCGCCGCGATCGCAGTAGTTGATCCATCGCTTCGATGGTAATGCGATCGTCAAAGGCAAGAAGAAAGGTACTATTAGCATCAACTCCGAATTTGGCATGGGTGGCTAGATGAACAATTGAATAACTCCGTTCTGTCAGTTCTTGTTCTAAGTTTGCGACCGTAAAGTCTGCGTCCATTAAGGTTAATCCGCCCATTAACGATTGGATAATTCTCACTTCTTCCTTGACATTTTTAAGAGCAGAAAAGGGAGGAATTTCAACAGATAAACCGGCAATTAAGGGCTTGTTTTCGCGGCGATTAAAACTCCCCGTTGTCGTTAAGCGTAAACTCGGAGTTGTTGCCAACGCATAGGATTCGACCAAAAATTGATTGCCATTATGGAGTGCAGCAACCGGTGTTTTACGCAATACCCCATCTTGAATAAACACTAAGGTTTCCGGGGCGATCGCCTCTAACTTCGCCTCTAAGGGACGAACCAGCCAATCATAGAGTCGCTGGGCGGGACGTAGATATTCATTAGTTCCTCGCTTTTCGAGTAAATCTCGAAATTTATCCACCTCGTCTTGTAACTCTTGACCGCCGTGAGTAATCCGATAACTGGTCAGGGTTCCATCGGCTTCTTGTAGAATCAAAACCGTCGAATCAGACAAAAGAATGCTATAAATAATTACCGCCGTTCCATCAATCAGTGTCCCATTATCTCGAACCACAGCTTGAGCAATTTCAACACAGTCATCACCAAAAAAGTTGCGGAGTTCTGCCAACTTAAGTCGCTCTAAAATATCCAAAGACTCTTTGAGTTTTGATTGAGGATCTCCGGGAGTTTCCGACTTAAGCAGTAGACCGATTAATTCACGATAGACGGGTTCGACGGCATCGCGAAATTCAAATTGCAGATCGCGGCTGGTGGTAATCAAATCCCCTCGCAGGTTATCCAAACTCTGGGTCGCCGCCCGATATTGATCGAGGGCCAAGCTGGGTTGGTTAGTTTGCTCATAAATACGACCGGCTTGCCATTGCCAACGATAGAGACTATCAAAGGCGGAAATTTCCTGAGCTGTGAATTGGGCCTGCTGACTGAGGCTTAGGGCAATGTCATAGTACTGATGCTGTTCATAGAGTGCGCCTAAAGTCCCGAGGGCGAAGGATTCGGCCCGAGGATCTCCAATTGAGCGCGAGATCTCGATGGCCGTTTCTAGGAGAGACTGAGCGTTATGGTTGTGGGAGGCGGGTTGCTGTTGGGCCAGGTAAATCAGAGCAAAGATCTTATCTCGTGATGCGGGTAAGGGAGACAAGAGCGGTTCAATGGTATCTCGGAGGTTGTCTAAACGCTCTTGGCGATCGGGGAAAAACTCTTGTAGGAGACGGTGAGCGTTGAGGAGACTGCGGATTTGGCTGAAGCCACCCACCTGCTCTCCCAGGCTGAGACTTTGGCTGAGCAGACGATCCACGGCTTGGCGATCGCGTTCAAATTGGGCGTTGGCCCGTTGCGCTTCTGCGTCTTCGCCTTCATCACGGGCCACTTCTTCTTGGTAGCGGGCGCGACGCGCTCGGAAACTATGGGCGTTAGCGAGGTTACTCAGGGCGGTAGCGATCGCTTGGGGCTGATCTAAGGCTTGAGCATAACTAAGGCTGGTTTCATGGGCAACGATCGCCTCTTGATAGCGTCCGAGAGCGGAATAGGCGTTTCCCAAGGCCCCTAGAGCGGCGAGTTCACTGGCGCGATCGCCGTCGAGGACGATGAGAGCCTCTTGCAGCAAGTTAACGGCCCGTTGATGCTGTCCCATTGCATCATAAAGTTGCGCTTGTTCGACCTGGATTTGGGCTTGAACGAGGGGAGATAAATGTAAGTCTGGATTCGGGTCAGCTTGCGCCAGTTCTAAGACCTGTTCCCAATGAAACAGAGCGATATTAGGAGCGCTACCCAACTGTTGATAGGCGTTGGCTAAGTTGCGGTGCAAGAGTCGCTGATGCTCGCGGTTTTGAGTTTGGTCTAATGCGGTTTCCCACTCGGCGATCGCTTGGACATACTCCCCTCGTTGATAATGGTCTAATCCTGGGTCAACGGCTCGGTCTTGGGAGTTCTCCAAGGCCAGGAAAGGACGCTCTCTAAATTCTTGAGTTTGTGAGAGAGCCGGACGCTTGAGGGTGAGCCAAAAACTCCCCAAACATAGAACTAGCCAGAGGATACAAGCTTTAAATGCCTTTGTCATTAGATTGATGTTGAACGCTGCCGGGACATGGCAAGAACACCTCTTGCTAGAGAGGGGCCTAAGTTACGGTCCCCATTCTAACCCCCCTAGATTAGGAATGGTTGACCGTAGTTAGTTTTTTACTCTGTCGGGGACAAGGTATTTATAGGTCAGCCATTTATTGCCCACGTTATAACGATCTAGCCAGCGTTCTTGTTATTATTTGAAGAGTTGATGAATAATGATACAACTGCGCGATCATTCTGACCCTAAAGATGGCCATTATTAGGGATCGATGTTGCAGGTTGCGCTGCGATCGCCTACAGTCTAAGGTCGATGTGAGCGAGTACCGACGATGGTTCGAGTCCGTCCGAGCTTAGAGAACCAATTTGCCGAGGAATTGGCAGCCTTAGCTGAAGTTGATGAGCGGCCCCGTCCTCCTCAATGGCGGTTGTCACCCTGGGCGGTGCGAACCTATATTTTGGGAGGAACGCTTGAGTCTGGGGTTGAGATTACCCCGAAGTATATTGGCTGCGATCGGGCGATTGAAATTGCCATTGCGACGCTCGTGACGGATCGGGCCTTGTTGTTGCTGGGGGTTCCGGGAACGGGGAAGTCTTGGCTGTCGGAACATCTGAGTATTGCCATTTCTGGCCATTCCCATCTCTTGGTTCAGGGAACGGCGGGAACGCCTGAAGAGGCGATTCGCTATAGCTGGAATTATGCCAAACTCTTGGCGGAGGGGTTTTCGGCGGAGGCCATTGTTCCGAGTCCGGTGTTGCGGGCCATGGATGAGGGGGCCATTGTACGCATTGAGGAGTTGACGCGACTCCCGACGGATGTGCAGGATTCTCTGTTGACGATTCTCTCGGAGAAACGGTTGCCGATTCCTGAGTTGAGAGGCGATCGCTTCGCCAATCAGGGGTTTAATTTGATTGCGACGGCCAATCAGAAGGATCGGGGGGTGAATGACCTCTCTAGTGCCTTACAGCGCCGCTTTAATCGGGTGGTGTTACCGTTACCCGAGACGTTGGAGATGGAGGTTGAGATTGTGCAGCGTCGGGTGGCGGCGTTGGGAACTCCGTTGGATTTACCGTTGGAGACGGAGATTTTGTCGGATATTCGCCGGGTGGTGACGATATTTCGGGAGTTACGGGGGGGAATGACGGAGGATGGCCAGACGCGGTTGAAGTCGTCTCAGGGGGTGTTGAGTCCGGCGGATGCGATCGCGGTGGTTCAGCAAGGGTTGGCGTTGGCGGCCCATTTTGGGGATGGCCGGTTGCGGGTTGAGGATCTTGTGGCTGGGGTGGCGAGTGTGGTGGTTCAGGAGTCGCCTCAGAATGCGATCGCCTGGCAGGAGTATTTGGAAACGGTGGTTCGACATCGCTCGGGTTGGCAGGATGTTTATGAGGCGGGAATGTCGTTATGAGGGAGTCGTTCTCAGGAAGTTGTTATCCGGGAGATGAGGGGATGGTGAGACATTCGACTCGGTTACGTCCGTTGTGTTTGGCGGTATACAGGGCAATGTCGGCTTGTTTGAGAAGGTCGTCGAGGTGAATGATATGGCTTGGGGCGGTGACTACCCCTAAACTCATGGTGCAGCTAAGGGTTTTCAGGCCATAGTACACTTGATTTTGTTCAATGTTCGCTCGCAGGGCTTCGGCGCGATCGCGGGCGTTTGAGACCGGACAATTGGGGAGAAAAACGATAAATTCTTCACCTCCCCAGCGTCCTAATAGGTCTGTGGAGGTGAGTTGGGATTCTAGGACTCGTGCGACTTCTTGCAAGATGCGATCGCCGGCATCATGACCATAGGTGTCATTAATTTTTTTGAAATAATCGATATCTAATAGAATCAGGGTGACGTCAATGTTGGGGTGACGTTTCAGGTATGTATTGAGATGGCGAGCTGTTGCTCCTCGATTAAAAACTTGTGTTAAAAAGTCCATTTCGGCCAGTTGATTCAGTTCGGCATACATCCGTTGACTCACCATCAGGACAAAAAATCCATTCCGCAAAAAATCAACAATGAATAGGGATAAAAAAGTGAAGCCATTGGCAAATGTTGCATCGACAATAGATTGAGTTTCCCCATCTAATAGCAAAATGATACGCAGCAAAAAAAGTAGAGATCCGGCGGCTAAAATAATAGCCAGACTTTGCGATGTTACTCGAAAACTGATAATTTTAGTCTCAAGAATATATTTACAGCCAATGCCATAGGCTAACGCAACTGTTAGTAAAATAAAGACATTACGCCAAAAATAATCATCAAAGTAATAAATTAGATAAAATTGCGATAGCAAAAAACCGATAAAAAACAAAAACCAAGCCGTTAGGTTGACTTTACGACTCAAGAATCGTCCAATACCCACAACATGTAAAAACATGGCGGTGATGAGTATGATATTATTGATCAGGCGAAATTCTAATGAAAGATTATACAGATTTCTAACCAAAAAACCAGTAAAAGACAAGCAGGAAAATAAGTTTCCTACAACGTAGGTTGAAATTCCCTTGTATTGGTTAGCTGAAAACCAAAGACCGACTAAAACAATGGATTGCAGTAATGATGACATTGCAATCATCATTATCATTGTGTCAGAATTAAAGACGTTCATGAATGGTTCCCTCTCGATAAAACCATTCTAGTTGATGTTTAGCGAAGGGTCTACTTGAAGGCTGACATTCATCTCAGTCCATGTGTTAGTTTTATGAAATAACAATACATTCAGCACGATTGCGCCCCGATTTTTTGGCATCATAGAGGGCGATATCGGCGGATTTCAAGAGGTCATCTAGGGTGGTTGTCTTCCCTAAACAGGTGACAACACCTAAACTGATGGTGCAGTGTAATGTTTCATCTGTTTTTGTCCCATAGGGTATCCCGGTGTTTTCCACGGTATGGCGTAGCGATTCGGCGCGATCGCGGACGGCGGCGGCTGAACAATGCGGTAAAACAATTAAAAATTCTTCCCCTCCCCAACGCCCCATTAAGTCCCGAGAATGCAGTTGAGTCTGAAGTGCGCCGACCACGGATTTTAGAACGATATCTCCCACGTCATGACCGTAGGTATCATTGATTCTTTTAAAATAGTCAATATCCAATAAAATCAGACTTAAGGGGTAACTTTTTTTGTCTTTAATCTTTTTATTAATAAGCTCATTTACAGCCCCTCGGTTAAAAATTTTTGTCAAAAAATCAGTCTCGGATAATACTTTTAAATCTGCGTACATCCGCTGACTAACCATCAAAACAAAAAAACCATTACGAAGAAAATCAATAATAAACAGTGTCATAAATGTAAGCAGATTAGCGAAGGAGGGATCAACGAGGCTTTGCGTTTTCCCATTTAGTATTAATAAACCCCTAAAAAAAGATAGTAAAATATCGGCGGTAAAAACAAAAACTAGGGAATAAACAGTGAAGGAAAAATAATCGTGTTTTGATTTTAAAATATAGCTAATAGTTGTTATGCCAATAATCATATTAAGAGGAATCATAAAAAACTGACGCGCATTATAACTTGTCGCGATGTAATTATGATAAACCTGTGAAAACACTAATGTTGCTATTAAAAAAATCCAGGTAAAATTAGTTGTTTTTCTTCCTACAAATTGACCAATTGCGATCGCCCAAACAAGTCGTGAGCCAATAACTAAAGTATTGGTAATAAATTTCAAGGGGGGGACTTCCCAGCTAAAGGTCAACAGTCCAATGATAAAGGCTAGGGAAGCCATGATGGTTCCGACTACATAGAGCGAAATACCTTTGTATTGATTGGCGACAAACCCAAGAGCAATCAGAACGCAGGCCTGCAGAAACGATGAGATTACGATCATAATCAGCATCGTTTGGGGGTCAAGGGAGAGAAATAGAGACATAGAAATACGAGGGTAGGCGACCTGAACTACTACCCGTTATAGCTAAACTATTCTCCAAGATAGCCTCTGAGATAGCTTCTGAGACAGCCTCTGAGAAAACCTCTGAGATCAATATAATTTAACGACGGCTAGGCGGAGGCGTGCGGCGACGATTGCCTCGGCCAAGTTGTTGACTCACCTCTTTGAAGGCTTCCCGTTGTAACCAGGGATAATCACTCACCCAAATTTGGCGATTGGGAATGTATAAATCCGAGAGTTTGGCAATGCGGCGTAAGTCAGGGTCTTCGGACATCACCAACAGATGAACCGTTTGCCCCGGTGAGATAAATTGATGTTGACGGCGTAGGGGAACCTGCACCTTGGCCAAAAAACCGCGTTCATCGCCGAGTTCTAAATTTAAGCGACGTTCACGATTTTCAACTAAGACTAATTCCCCTTTGGCGTTGGCTGTTTCTTCGGTTCCGATGACTTCTTCGGTGACATAGACATCGAGAATTTCCCCCTGCCAAAATCCGCTATAGGGATAACGTCGATATTTGGCGTTGCGGAAACTGGCTTTGGCGACGGGGTTCCAAAGCCAATAGAGGCCGGCGAAAATTCCCAAGAATAGACTTAATCCCTGACTATGGAGGGTGAGGCTGAGAAGCCAGACGAGGAAGATCCCCAACAGCGAGAAGAGGATTTGCTTAACTAAGTTCTGCCAATTGCCCCAATAGTAGGCGTATTGGGAGGCGGTGGCGGTGAGGGGAATTAGGGTTTCAAACCGTTCTCGGGTGATGGGGATGAGCATGGCTAGCAGGGGGACATTAACGGGCGTCGGCTTGGAGTTCTCCGGTTCGGACTCGTAGAGAAAGGGTACGATCGCCGCGAATCACTTGTAACCGTAACACTTGTCCGACTTGACTTTCTTCAACTTGTCGCTGTAAGTCTTCGGCACTGGTGACGGGTTGGCGATCGATTTGGGTGATCACGTCGCCTCGTCGTAGGCCCGCTTCTTCGGCGGGGCTGGCGGCGAGAACCCGCATCACGAGAACGCCATTCTCTTCGGGAATGGTAAATCCGGCGTTGGGATCGCGGTTGTTCTCTCGGGCCAGATCTGGGGTGAGGCTGATCATCTGGATGCCGATGAAGGGGTGGGCGATGCTTTCCCCTCGGGCCAGGCGATCGCTGACGGCTTTGACGGTATTGATGGGGATAGCAAAGCCGATTCCGTTGGCGTCGGCCCGGATGGCGGTGTTGACACCGATGACTTCTCCGCGAGCGTTGAGGAGCGGGCCGCCGGAATTGCCGGGATTGATAGCGGCGTCGGTTTGGATGAAGTCTAGGCGTTTATCGGGAATCCCCACTTGCGCACTGGAGCGGTTGAGGGTGCTGACAATGCCCAGGGTAACGGTGTTATCGAGTCCGAGGGGGTTGCCGACGGCGATCGCCCAATCCCCCACTTGGACCATATCACTATCGCCGAGGGGAGCTACGGGTAAATCGCGGCCGTTGGTATTGACTTTAATGACGGCTAAGTCGGTGACGCTGTCAACGCCAGCGACGCGGCCATCTAAGTCCCGGCCATCTTTGAGACGGACGGTGACGCGATCGGCTCGGTTGACGACATGGGCGTTGGTGAGGATGGTTCCGGTGGCGTCAACGATGAAGCCGGAACCTTGTCCCCGTTGCAATTGCTCCCGAGGGGCGGGAGTGGGGAAAAAGTCCTCGCCGAAAAAGCGTTCGAAAAAGGGATCGTTGGGGAAGGGATCGAAGTTACGGGTGACGACTCGCTCGGTGTCGATGCGGACAACGGAGTCCCCGACTCGATTGACGGCGGTGGTGACGAAGCTACTGCCGTTGGAAGTGCCGTTGGAGGGGATTTGGGCCAGTTCAGGGGCGATCGCATCGCTGAGGGCGATCGCTCTTGGGGGAAGGCTGATGAGAACCAGCAGGGTGATGGCGACACTGAGGAGTTTGGCCAGGGGATGTTGCATAGAAGCTAGAGGTGAATGTCGTCCCATAGGAAGTCACGTCAAGATTTGAGGAAAATGGTGAGTTAAGGATCGCCGCTGGGGGGGTCGTCCGAGAATCTGAAGCCACTTGGGGGCGATCGCCTAGATCGATTGCTCCAGACCTGTTTTCTCTCCATTTTTACAGGTTTTCTTGACAGTTGACCGCTTTTTTGAGTCGGAACTCGGTGCGGATTTCCCCGCCCAATGGAGGCGAAATTTGTTAAGCTCTGTCAGAGTTCGGGAAGAATTGTCCGTTGTTTAGATGAGGCGTGGTGTGTGTGATGAGAGCGCAGCAAGAGCGAGATGGGTGGCCCTGGGGCAAACTGTTGTGGGGACTGATGGGCGTTTTCGTCGTCTCAGGCGTTCTGTTTCAGCCGTTGCGGGCGGATTCGACGGGGGAGTCGGAGTCCGAGTCGATGGCCTCTCCTGATGAGATTGAGGAGAGGACTGAGGTTGAGCCGGAGATTCCTGAGGATTGGCAGCCTCTTGAACATCCGGAGTTGGGGTTTCGTGTGAATTTCCCCCCCGGCCAGTTACGGGAAAGCATCGAGCCGGTTGAAACCAGTTTGGGGATGCTGGAGATGTATATTCTGGGACTGGAGGGTGATGATAAGGTGTATGGGGTGATTGTGGCGGATTTTCCTGATTTTTTTGAGGTGATTCCTCGGGAAACTCGCTTTGATGGGGCGATCGCCGGGGTGTTAACCAATGTCCGTCAGCGCCTGGTTCAAGATCGTCAGGTGGCGTTGTCCGGCTATCCGGGACGGATTCTGTTGTATGAGGGGCAAGATGGCTTGATCTATCAACATCATGTTTATTGGGTCGAGACTCGCCTCTATCAGACGATCGCAGCGGTTCCGGCTCAGTTTCCTCAACGCCAACGAGCTGAGTTTTTTGAGTCCGCTCGACCCTTTTTTCAATCCTTTTCCTTGACAGAATGATTATTCTGTGGTACTAAAAATCTTTTTCCCGAAATCTCCCCCCCGAAATCTCCCTAGGGAGAGAGGGGATTGACGCGATCGCCCAGGTGGCGATCGCCCTTGGTGTACTACCTCTACCTATCAGATGATTGCAGGCCACTTCATATTTTGTTACAAATAGAGAAGTTGCCTCTAGGATATGCGGACACGCATTGCTTGATATGTTTGGGAGTTTAATCGGAAATCCAACGACGGAAGGCACGGATTGGGGCGCGAAAATGCTCGATACCGTGGCAAGTCGCTCTATTGCCCAGCTTTTCAGTCAAAGCGAGTCCGTGGACGTACAGATTCGCTGTTCACCGTCGAGCAAACTGCTACAAGGGAGTATTGATAGCTTCAAGATGAACGGCCGGGAACTGGTGATTCGTCGCCGTTTTCCGGTACAAGAGATGTCTTTTGAAACTGATCGTGTCTCGCTCGATTTTAGTTCTGTGTTGAGTGGACAGTTGCAACTGAAACAGCCCACCCAGGCGATCGCGCAAGTGGTGCTGAGCGAAGCCGGCATCAATCAAGCCTTTGAAGCTGATTTAGTAACGCAACGCCTACAAGAACTTGAATTGCCGGGTTTAGAATCACTCACCCAGGGAAAACCCGTTTCCTTCACTCAAGTCAGGGTGAAACTGAAACCGGCGAATCGGATTCAACTGACAGCGAAGGCTCAAATCGCTGCTGGCCCAGAAATCCCCATCGTCTTAGAAACAACCGTAGAAATTGAACGCCGCCGCCGCATCAATTTCACCAATCCTGAATGTATTGATGAGTCAGTTCCCGAGGAGTTACGCCAAGACAGCCAACAACTCAGTCAAGCCCTCCTCGAAGCCCTCAATGGGATGGTGGATTTAGATCGCTTCAATCTCGACGGCGTGAAACTCCGTCTCAACCGTCTCGAAACCCGACAAGATACGCTCACCTTTAATGGCTATGCTGAGGTGAGTCATTTTCCGAAGCATGGGTAGGGGGAGGGAAGGCAAGAGGCAAGAGGCATAACCCACCCCTAACCCCTCCCAAGAGGGGATGGCAAGAGGCATAACCCACCCCTAACCCCTCCCAAGAGGGGATGGCAAGAGGCATCACCCACCCCTAACCCCTCCCAAGAGGGGATGGCAAGAGGCA